>SKJZ01000237.1 GCA_007121755.1 Halorhodospira sp.
GGGGATGTTCTGCAGAACGACCTCAATATCCCGGAGTTTATGATTTACGAGGTCAATGAGCAGAAAAAGGAGATGCGGGTCGGTTACCCGCCGCTACTCGGCGATATCCAGTTGCGCTGCGATGAAGAGGTCCTCTCCGACTGCAACCAATGCCGGGCGGTGAAGACCGGACACCAAATCTCTTCGTTCGAGTTCCCGGGGATCTGCCGCCGCTACCAGGCGGACGACGATATGGGGCATGTCTGCGTACCGATGATGCTGGGCGGCAAGACCGGCGGTGTCGTGCAGTTACGCTTCCGCGGCGGAGACGGCGAGACGCCCCTGGACAGCGAGACAAGCGAAAAGCTTTTCAAGGCCACGACCTACATCGACCAGTCGCTGTCGGTCATCGAGGCGAAGCGCTTGATGCAGACGCTGCGCGACTCCGCGATGGTCGACCCCATGACCGGCCTATACAACCGGCGTTTCCTCCAGGAGCACACAAAACAGATCATCAGTGGCGTCCTGCGGCGGGGCACGCAAATCGGCCTCTTGGTCTGTGACTTGGACTACTTCAAGCAGGTCAATGACACCCACGGCCACGACATCGGAGACATGATCCTCAAGGAGATGTCCGACGTCCTCCGGAGCACAGTGCGTGACGCCGATATCGTCATCCGCTTCGGCGGCGAGGAGTTCCTGGTGCTGCTTCTGGACGTCCAACCGGGAGCAGCCGTAGAGGTTGCCGAAAAAGTGCGCGAAAAGATCGAACAGATGAAAGTCAGCGCCGGCAACACGGTCCTGCAAAAGACTGTCTCGATCGGCGTCAGCGAGTTTCCGAACGATACGGACGGTTTCTGGCAGGCCATTAAGTATGCCGACGTAGCCCTCTACCAAGCCAAGGAACAGGGCAGAAACCGGGCGATCCGCTTCACCCCGGACATGTGGCAACACGGCGATTTCTAGAGGCGCTCCGGCACGAGGAGCGTGCCGGACGACGCGCCGTCCGGCACGTTTACTCCCGGAACGGGTAGCTCCGGCCGGGGATGAGGTTGTTCACCAACAGCGCGATAGCGAGCAGCAATGCGGCGCCGCTGGCCACCGGCAGCAACAGATAACCGTAGCTGAGTTCATAGATGGCGTCGCCGCCGATGACGGCGACCAACGCCGTGGCGCCGCCCGGCGGATGGAGGGTGGCGGTGGCCAGCATCCCGCCCAGCGCGAACGAAACCGCAAGGGCCGCCGCCAACACGGGGAAAGACGGCAGCAGCATTTGGGCCGCGGTGACGCCGGCCAAGGCCGATATCAAGTGGCCGCCCAGCAGGTTCCGTGGCTGGGCCAGGGGCGACGCGGGACTGCCGAAGACCAGGACCGCGGAAGCGCCGAAGGAACCGATAAGCAGCACCCCACCGGTACCGTCGAGATAGGTGTAGTGGGTCAGCGCCAGCGCCCCGACGGCCACGAACGAGCCGAACCACGCCCAAAAGATCTCCGCCATCGCCGTCGCCCCCCTAACACTGAAGCCATCGGTCAAGCACCAAAGGGGTCCTCACGGACAATGGTATGGCGGCGATCCGGCCCCGTCGAGACCATCGCCACGCTGACGCCCACCAACTCTTCGATCTTCTCGATGTAGGCCCGCGCATTGGCCGGCAGTTCCTCATAACGCTCGATACCGGCGGTACTCTCCGTCCAGCCAGGCATATCGATGTACTCCGGCACGCACTCGGCCAGCATCTCGGCCCCGGGCGGCAGGGTTTCGCAACGGGCGTCGCCGTAACGGTAGCCGACGCACAGCCGCAAGGTATCGAGCCCGTCCAGCACATCGAGCTTGGTCAGGCACAGCCCGCTCAAGCTGTTGATCTGGGCCGCCCGGCGAGTCGCCACGGCGTCGAACCAGCCGCAGCGCCGCTGCCGGCCGGTGGTGGCGCCAAACTCGTTGCCCTTCTCGCCGAGATGGATGCCGACGTCATCGTCCAGCTCGGTCGGGAAGGGGCCGTGGCCCACGCGGGTGGTGTACGCCTTGGTGATCCCGAGGATGTAGTCGAGATACTTCGGACCGACGCCGGTACCGGTCGCCGCCGCGCCGGCGGTGGTGTTCGAGGAGGTCACAAAGGGGTAGGTGCCGTGGTCGATATCCAACAGCGTGCCCTGGGCGCCTTCAAAAAGAATGTTGCGCCCCGCCCCCATCTCCGCCGTCAGCAGGGCGCCGATATCGGCCGTCAGCGGTGCCAGCCGCTCGCCCTGCTCCAGAACCTGTTCGAGCACCGCGTGGAAATCGAGCGGCTCGGCCTTAAAGTAGTGGCGCAGAACAAAGTTGTGGTAATCGAGCAGTTCTCCGATCTTGGCCGCGGTCAACTCCCGGTGGGCGATATCGGCGAAGCGGATGCCGCGGCGGGAGACCTTGTCCTCGTAGGCCGGGCCGATGCCCCGACCCGTTGTGCCGATAGCCGCCTTGCCGCGGGCGCGCTCCCGCGCCAGATCCAGCGCGACGTGGCAGGGGAGGATCAACGGACAGGCGGGGCTGATGCGCAGCCGCTCGCGCGCGGGAACACCCCGCGCCTCCAGCATATCGATCTCTTCCAACAACGCCGCCGGCGAGAGAACCACGCCGTTACCAACGGCGCACGTAACCCCGTCACGCAGCACCCCGGAAGGAATCAGATGGAGAACGGTCTTCTCACCGTCGATGACCAGCGTATGGCCGGCGTTGTGCCCGCCTTGGAACCGCGCCACGACCGTGGCGTTCTCGGTGAGCCAATCGACTACCTTGCCCTTGCCCTCGTCACCCCACTGAGTGCCGACGACGACCACATTGCGCCCCGTCCTTACCACGCATCCACCTCCCAGCTTCCGTCCCGCTCCACGAGCCGCCGATCGCAGCCGTGGGGCTCCTCATCCCCGGGGAGCTGCCAGACGACACGCTCGCCGAGGGCTCTCAATTGACGCACGCGCTTCAGCAACGAAATGTCGTCGCGCCACGGCGCCGCAATCCCGGCCTTGTCCCGCGGCGCCGGGGCTGTGCCCAACGCCAACAGACTCTTCAGATCGGCGCTGAAGCCGGTCGCGGGCCGGTGGCGTCCGAAGGCCCGCCCGATCCCGTCGTAACGGCCGCCCCGCGCGACCTCCCGGCCGTGCCCCGGCAC
>SKJZ01000155.1 GCA_007121755.1 Halorhodospira sp.
GCGCCGGCGGTCATCTCCCGGGCGGTGGCCGGGGTGAGTTGGACGTTCATCCGCACCGTGCCGGGCCGTTCGTTGACCACGCCCCCGCCCAGATGGCCGCCGACCATGGTGAAGATGCTCTTCACGTGGGGTTGCGCCGCCAGGGTCTCCTCCATGGCGCGGGCGGCGGCGTCGGTCTCGCCGGGCGGAGTGCCGGGGGGGAGCCGCATGTGGGCCCAAACCTGGCCGTCGTCCACTTGGGGCAGGAACTCGTGGCCCAGGTCGCCGGCCCAGTGGGCGGCCCCGGCGAGGAGGGCGATGGCCGCCGCCAACACCGCCCAGCGCAGGCGGAGGACGCGCGGCAGCAAGCGCCGGTAGCCGCGCCGCAGCACCGCGACGGCGCCGTTGAAGAGGCGCAGCGGCGGGGAGTGCGCCAGGCCGCTCTCCCAGCGGATGCGGGCGAGCAGGGCGGCGAGCATCGGCACCAGGGTGACGGCGGCGGCCAGGGTGGTGACGATGGCGAAGGAGAGGGTGAGGATCAGGTCGCGGAAGATCATCGCCGCCATGCCGCTGATGAGCAGGAACGGCAACACCGCCGCCAGGTTGGTGGCGGTGCCGGCGGTGACCGCGGAGATCACCTCGCCGGCGCCGTCGTGGGCCGCGTCCTCCGGCGATTTGCCCAGTTGGTCGCGGTGGCGGTAGATGTTCTCGAGCATGACGATGGCGTTGTCGAGCAGCAGGCCGACCCCCAGCGCCAGGCCGCCCAGGGTGATGATGTTCAAGGTCAACCCGCCGACCCCCATGAGGGTGAAGGTGGCCATCAGGGCGGTGGGGATGGAGAGGCCGACGATGAGGCTCTTGCGGACGCTGCCGAGGAAGAGGACCACCATCACCATGGCCAGGGTGCCGCCGAGCAGGGCGGCGGTGCTCACCGAGGCGATGGCGCCGCGAATGAACGGCGCGGCGTCGCTGACGGTGGCGTACTCGATGTCTTCCGGAATGAAGCCGGTGCGCTCCAGCCGGTCGAGGGTGGCGGTGATGCGGTCGACCACGTCGACGGTGTTGGCGCCGGGCAGCTTGAAGGCGGCGACCCGGGCCGCCGGGACGCCGTCGAGCCGGACGAAGAGCCGCTGTTCACGGTAGCCGTCGCGGACCGTGGCCACCTCCTCCAGCCGCACTTGACGGCCGGGCCGGTCGGGAAGCGGCAGCACCAGTTGGCGTACTTGGTCGGGGGAGGTGAACATCCCCTCGGTCTTCGACATGACGTCGAAGGTGTCGGAGGTGACCCAGCCGCCGGCGATGTCGACGTTGGCGTCGGCCAGCGCGCCGGTGATCCGGTCCCAGGTCAGGCCGTGGCCCGCCATGCGCTCTTGGTCGAGGATCACCTCCAGCTCCCGCTCCTGGCCGCCGGCGGCGAGCACCGAGGAGACGCCGTGGATGGCCATCAACTGCGGCACCAGTTCGTGCTCCAGCCAGTCGCGGATCTCCGCTTCGGTGCGTACCGACGAGCTGAACCCGGCCTCCCAGACCGGCGCCTGGGCCGGATCGAACTTGTAGAGCCGGGGCGGCTCGATGTCCGGTGGCAGTTGGGTGCGCGCCAGCTCCAGGTGGCGGGAGGCGTCCTGTAGGGCGAGGTCGAGGTTGGTGCCGAAGTCGAAGACCAGGTTGACGTTGGTGCGCCCCTCGGAGGCGCGGCTGTGGATGTGGGTCAGGTTCTCGGTGGCCGCCAGATTGCGCTCCAGCACGCGGGTCACCCGCTCTTCCATGATCTCGGGGGCGGTGCCGGGGTAGTTCACGGTGACCCGGATCTGCGGGTACTCCACGTGGGGCAGCAGGTCCACCGGCAGGCGGTCGATAAAGAAGGCGCCGAGGACGAACACCACCGAGGCCAGCGCCAGGACGCCCACCGGGCGGCGGATGGCGAAGCTGGTGACGCGCCCCCGCAGCGGTGGGTGGGGTGGCCCGCCGGGGGGCGGAGCGGACGGCGCCGCCGCCACGGCTCAGCCCCGCCAGCCGACGATGCGCACGCGCTGGCCGTCGGCCATGTCGATGGGGTTGGTGGCCAGGGCGATCTCCCCCGCCGCCAGGCCGTCGACGATCTCGGTCCACGGCCCGCGGGTGACGCCCCGCTCCACGGCGCGCCGTTGCAGCCTTTCGTCGGCGATGACGTAGACGTAGGCCCCGTCGTCGTCTTCGCCCACCGCCGCCGTCGGCACCGCCAGGGCGTCGGGGCGCGGGTCGACGGTGATCCGGGCGCGGCCCAGGTTGCCGGGGCGGACCCCGCGGCCGGCGGTGTCGCCGGGGAGCGCGATCTCCACGCGGAACTGCGGGCTGTCGGGCTCGGCCGCCGGAAAGATGCGCTGGATCGTGCCGTCGAAGGCGAGGTCCGGGAAGGCGTCGAAGCGGATCGGCACCGGCTGCCCCCGGGACAGGTGGATCACGTCGAGCTCGGAGACCCGGGGGCGGAGCACCAGCCGGTCCATGGAGGCCAGCTCGAAGAGCGTCTCCCGGGCATCCACCGCCTCGCCGGGCTCCACGTGGCGGGCGGTGATCACGCCGCCCATGGGCGCCGTCACCTCGCCGTAAGCGACTCGGGTCCGCCACAGGTCGCGGTCGCTGCGGGCCACCTCCAGGGCGATGGCGGCGCGCTCGTACTCGGCGCTGCTGATCACCTGCCGCTCGCGCAGCCCGACGGCCCGTTCGTACTCCAGGCGCGCCTCGCGGACACGGGCCTCGGCCCGGCGCAGCTCGGCCGCCGCCTCGGCGACGTCGATGCGGGCCAGCACATCGCCGGCGGCCACCGCGTCGCCCACGTCGGCGTCGATGCGCTCCAATGTGCCGCCGGTGCGGGCGGCCAGGCGCAGCAGGCGGTAGGGCTCGACGCGGGCGGAGACGGCCACCTCCCGGGAGAGGTCGCGGGGGTGGATCTCCACCGCCGCCACCGGGGTGGTGCCCTCGGCGGCGGCGGGTGGGGTGGGGACGGCCGACAGCAGCCAGGTCGCCGCCAGCACGATCGGCGCCCATGCCGCCGTCCGGCGGTGGCGTGCGCGCGGGTGCCGGGAGCGCGTCATCGGTTCATTGGAAGTGGCCGAGGACGCCGAGGACGACCACCGCCGCGGTGATCATGCCGCCCATGCGGAC
>SKJZ01000245.1 GCA_007121755.1 Halorhodospira sp.
CGTTTCTACCGACGGCAAGATACCAGGAATCAGTAGCGCAGCCGCAATCCCACCGTCCGCAAGCGGTCTTCGGCGAGGAAGAACGTCTCTTCACGGCGCTCCGTGGAGGCGGTCAACGCGAGCCCGCCGGCGATCCCCCCGGAACTGACCGAGCAGACCGAGTTCGATGATCTCGTGGTAGAGGCCGGAGACCTCCGTCTCGTAGTACTCGTGTTTGGCGCGCCCGCGGGCTCCGGCCCTTCTTCTCATGCTCGTGCGACTCCGGAAATGGGCCGGTTGAAGATCACCCCCGCCCGTAGAGCCGGTTCATTTCCGCCATCCGCTGCTGCAACCCCTCCGGCAGCCCCTCCCACTCGAAGCGCCACCGCCAGTTGTCGCCGCCGGCGACACCGGGGATGTTCATGCGGTGTTCCGACCCCAGGGCCAGGAGGTCCTGCATCGGCACCACGGCCAGACCGGACACCGACGCCAGGGCGGCGCGGATCAGCGGCCACGGCATGGGCTCTCCGGGGTGCCCCAGGTAGGCGGCGACCCGCTCCGCCACGGCGGGGTCGAGCCCCTGGTGCCAACCGACGGTGGTGTCGTTGTCGTGGGTGCCGGTGTAGACGACGCCGTCGCGGACGTGGTGGTGGGGCAGGTACGGGTTGGCGGCGTCGCTGTCGAAGGCGAATTGCAGGATCTTCATCCCCGGCAGGGCGAAGCGGTCCCGCAGCGCCTCCACGTCCTCGGTGATGACGCCGAGATCCTCGGCCACCAGCGGCACCCGGCCGAAGCGCGCCGCCACCGCCTCCAGGAAGGCGCCGCCCGGCGCCGGCACCCAGTGGCCGTCCCGGGCGGTCTCCGCTTCCGCGGGGATCGACCAGTAGGCGGCTAGGCCGCGGAAGTGGTCGAGGCGGACGAAGTCGAACAGCTCCAACTGGGTGGCCAGCCGGTCGAGCCACCATTGGAAGCCGTCGGCTTCCATGCGCGCCCAGTCGTAGTGCGGGTTGCCCCACCGCTGCCCCGTATCGGAGAAGTAGTCCGGCGGCACCCCGGCCACGGTCTGCGCGCGGCCGGCGGCATCGAGGTCGAAGAGGTCGCGGTGGGCCCACACCTCGGCGCTGTCGTGGGCGACGAAGATGGGCATATCGCCGAACAGGGCGACCCCCCGCTCCGCCGCGTGGCGCCGCAACGCGTCCCACTGCCGGAAGAAGAGGTACTGTTCGAAGACGGCTTGATCGACGGCGCCGGCCAGCCGCTCCCGGGCCGCCGCCAAGGCGGTCTCTTCCCGGTCCCGTTCCGCGGCGGGCCACTGCCACCACGGCGCTTCCGCCTTCTCCCGGCGCAGGGCGGTGTAGAGGGCGAAGTCCTCCAACCAGGCGCCGTGGCGATGGCGGAACTCCGCCTCATCGGCCGTGGATGCGGCGTCCGCCACCGCCGCCCGCCCGGCCCGCGCCCGGCGCAGTTGCTCCAGCCGCCAGCGGCGCGTATCCGCTCCTTCGCCGGGCGGCGGCTCCGGGTCGAGCCAGCCGGCCGCCACCAGCGCCTCCAGGTCGATGAAGCGGGGGTCGCCGGCGTGGACGGAGAGGCACTGGTACGGGCAGAGGTCGCCGTGGGTCGGCCCCAACGGCAGCATCTGCCAGACGGTAAAGCCGGCATCGGCCAGCCAATCGATGAAGCCGTGGGCGTGGCGGCCCAGGTCGCCGTTACCGCCCTCGCCCGGCAGTGAACTCAGGTGGGCCAGCACCCCGGCTCGGCGGTTTTGCCAGAAACTGCTGTAGAAATCACCGCTTCCGCTCATCCATCGGCCCGTCCATGCCGCATTACGCCCCCCTTCTCCGGACTGCCCTTGCCCCGGCGGGCGAAGGCGTGGCTGAGGTGTTCCGGCGGCTCCACGCCCACGATCTCGTACAGGGCGGCGAGCTGCACCCGGAAGAGGTGGTCGAAGTCGCGCACCGGCCCGGCCGGGTTGTAGTCGCCGAACCACCAGAACCAGTCGGAACTCTCGCAAATGGCCAGTTGCTTCTCGGCCCGCGCCCGGGCCTCGGCGTCGAGTCCCGGCGCGGCGCGGTCGAAGGCCCGCTTGGCCTCCCCCAGCATGTCCCAGGCGCGGTTCTTGTCCACCTCGCCGATCCAGGTGGAGAAGGTGCCGAAGACCCAGCTACCGGCTACCAGGCGGTGCAGCGGACGCGGTTCCACCTCCGCCGCGGCGGCGAAGGTGGTCAGTTCCAGGCGCGGATGGTCGGCCAGTTGCCGGTAGAGTCCGTTGAGGAAGAAGTACCCGTTGGCCGGGTAGTGCTCCCACGCGTTCTCGCCGTCCATGATGATCGGTATTACCGCCCGCGCCGGATCGGCGCAGCGCTCGGCGATCTCCTCCAGGCGGCCCACCAGATTGGCCACGGCGTCGTCGCCGTGCCAATCGGAGTACTCGAAACCGATGGCATCGGAGAGGCCGTCGTCGCGGAAGAAGCAGCGGATCGGCCCGTTCCCGTCGCCGTCCTCCTCGCCGCCCCCGACACCGTCCAGAGCGTAGGGCTGGTGCCACTCGGGGTCGCCCTCCCGCCACTGCTCCCCGGCGCGCAGACTGTTGTCGAGCACCGCGCCGCCACTGGCCGCCCAACGGAAGCCGGCGGACGCCAATAACTCCAGCGTGGCGCGGCTTACCGAGCCCTCCGCCGGCCAACACCCCTCGGGCCGCCGGCCGAAGACCCGTTCGAAGACCTCGATGCCGCGCTCCACGTGCCAGCAGGCCCGTTCCTCCCCGCCGGGGTAGCGCTCCAGCAGCGGCAGTTCGATCTCCGGCCACGCCTCGCTTGCGCTCTGCAACTCCTGGAGCAACGGCAGGATCGGGTGGGCGTAGGGGGTCACCGAGAGTTCCACGCGGCCGCTCTCGGCCAATCGGCGGTAACGCTCCAGCACCCCGCCCATCAACTCGCCGATCACTTCCAGCAACTCGCGGCGGTCGTGAAGGGTGAACGCATCTCCCTTTTGCAGCAGCCGCCGCGCCCGCGGATCGCGGCGCCGCACCGTCTCCCCCAGCCACGCCAAGTGGTACCAGACCAGCAGGTCGACCAGGAACTGATCGCTCAGGTAGTCCACCCGTTGGCCGTGGCGCTCCACCCAGCGGCCCA
>SKJZ01000147.1 GCA_007121755.1 Halorhodospira sp.
CATCCTTCTTCCCTCCTTCCGCAAACTTCATCCCCATGATCGATCAACCGGCCGCGGGCGGGGGGCTCCGTAACGGCCACGGCCACGGCCACGGCCACGGCCACGGCCACGGCCGACGCTACTACAAAAACCGCACCGCCCGCCAGGGGACGCGATCGGCGAGTGCGGCCCGAGGCGCGGACCAAGCGCCTTTACATCGATAAAAATTCTTAGTATCAATGGCTTGTCCGGCAAGGAAGGTCGAAGATGATCCCGCTGCTACTCGTCTATTTCGCCGCAACGCTCCTCTACCTCTCGATGGGCGCCTACGCCTACGCCGTCAATCCGGGCGCGCAGGCCAACCGTATCCTGCTATTGATCTCCTTTCTCCTCGCCTATTGGACGTTCTCCATACTGCTGATGACCGCGGCGCCGACCGAAGAGTTGGCGTCGTTCTGGCTCGAATTCTCGACCTTCGGCTGGACCATCGTCCCCGGCGCTATCCTCCACTTCGCATTGGCATTGACCGGACACCACACGCTCCTCCGCCGGTGGTGGATCTACCCGCTGATCTACGGGCCGGGCTTCGTCCTCGCCTACGCCAACTTCAGCACCGCGTTCATCGTCGACCAACTCTTTCAGGAGCCTTGGGGATGGACCTATACGCGCGACGTCGGCGCCCCCTGGTACCTGACGTTCACGCTCTACTATCTGGGCACGGTGCTGCTCGCCTGCGTTTTGATGTTGCGCTGGGGGCGGCGCGCCGGCACCAACAAGGCCCGCAGTCAGAGCCGGTACGTCGCGTTTTCGCTGCTGATCACCATTCTGCTCATCCACTTCTACCAGCAAGTCTTCCCCGGCTGGTTGAACGCAAAACTGCCCAGCCTGCTCTCGATCTTCGTCGTAATCTGGTTCATCGGCATGTGGTGGGCGATCACGCGCTACCGGCTCTTGACGCTGCGCTCGGATATCGCGGCCAACGAGATTCTCGACAATATCCTCGACTTGGTGATCCTGACCGACCAGTACGGCCGGATCGTGGAAGTCAACCGCCAAGTGCCGGAATTGATTGAACACCCCAAGCAAGGCATCGAAGGGCGGCCGGTCGCCGAGCTGATCGTCGAAACGGAGGAGTTCGCGCCCGCGCTTGACGAGGTTTTATCCGGACGGGCGCGGCGTTTCGGTCCCACGGAGTACGGCGTCTCCGTCCACACCGGCGGATCGGTGCCGGTCCGGCTGGTCGGCACCGGCGTTACCGACCGCGCCGGCGACGTCCTGGGGGTGGTCATCGCCGCCCAGGATCTACGTCAAGAGAAGGAGTTGGAGCGGGCCACCGAGGCGAAGGCGCACTTCTTGGCGAACATGAGCCACGAGTTGCGCACCCCGCTGAACGCGGTAATCGGCTACTCCGATCTGCTCGAAGAGGAGGCGGAAGACATTGGAGCGAACGACTTGATTCCGGACCTTCGGCGTATCCAGTCGGCGGGAACGCACCTGCTCTCCCTGGTGAACGATATCCTCGATCTCTCGAAGGTCGAGGCGGGACGCATGGAGTTTGAAGTGGAGCGGTTCGATCTCGACCGGGAGATCGAAGGCGTGGTCGCCACCGCCGAGCCGCTGATGCGCAAAAACGCCAACCGCCTGGAGGTCGATACAGAATTCCTGGGTGAAATCCTTGCCGATGCGACCAAGATTCGCCAAATCCTGCTCAATCTCTTGTCCAACGCCGCCAAGTTCACCCGGGAGGGGACCGTCACCCTTCGCGCGCGCCGCTACGGAGCCGAAGGCGCGGAATGGATCGAGATCGGAGTGACGGATACCGGCATCGGCATGAGCGAGGACCAACTGGACAAGGTCTTTCAGGCCTTCACGCAGGCCAACGCAGCGATCGCCCGCCAGTACGGCGGGACCGGCTTGGGGCTCGCCATCTGTCACCGCTTCGCGGTCGCGATGGGCGGTGACATTGAGCCGCGGAGCGCCCCCGGAGAGGGCTCGAGCTTTATCCTCCGCCTTCCCGTGGAGGCTCCCGTCGCCGCGTACTAGACTTTCGGGAAGTCTTGCCGGGGAACCGGCGCGGCCGTACACTGTCTCAAGCAGTGCAGGGGGCGACAAGGCTTCGACGTGGGTCGCAAAACCTGAGGTGCATGCCGAGGTTGCAGTCTACCT
This sequence comes from Halorhodospira sp., assembly GCA_007121755.1. GTDB lineage: Bacteria > Pseudomonadota > Gammaproteobacteria > Nitrococcales > Halorhodospiraceae > SKYL01. The sequence goes on from SKJZ01000147.1 coordinate 2,146, forward strand.
CGTTAAACAGGCTGTAAAGTAAAATAGCTGCCAACGACGACAGCTACGCCCTGGCGGCTTAAGCCCCGCCAGCTGTTCCCGGTCGGTGCCTGTGCCCATCGGCGGACAGACATACACACAGGCTAGCGCTGGCGAATAGGTCCGGTTCGACTGCGCGAAACCCTGCGGACTCGCTGATGGGACGCCCTGCCGGTCGGGCGCTCATCGGTTAAATTACAATAGGCTCGGCTAAGCATGTAGATCCGATGGCGGAGCTCCTACGGACGCGGGTTCGATTCCCGCCGCCTCCACCAATTCAACATCCAGCACCATCCAACGAAGTCCTCAAGCCCGCGTAACAGCGGGCTTTTTCTTTGCCCAGTCGTCCAGCTTGGGGCAACAGGATTCGTTGACATCTGGGGGCAAGTGGCGGCACGTGGATGGCGCGCATCAAAGCACAGCGCCGTGCGGGGGCGCGGCAGGCTGGGCGACAGCCGAGCCTGCCAGTGGCCCCGCGCAAGCGGCGTGACGGGCGGTCCAGGCTGGATCTGCCGACGGGATTGAACTTGATTTTCCGACGCAACAGGCCGAGTATTATTCGCAACACGGCCCCTTTCGGTTGAACCGCTCCGGCGGGGATGCCGCTAAGGGGTTTTTTATTGGCTGGCGAAGCTACCAATCGTGCTCCCAGCCATCAGGAGCGCCCATCCCCGCCAGGTTCAAGCTCAGGTGATCCAGATCGGGAAAGGTCTCCAGGTGCGCCTTCACGCGCTCAGGCCAGCTCGAACTCGGGTTCACCACCTGTAGCAGATGCCGTGCGATGCGCAGCAGCAGGTAGCATCGGGCGCGGAGGTGGGAATCATCCTCGAACGGCCCCACCCAAGCGACCTCCCCCATCGACGGCAGTTTCGGCTGATCCACGATATTCCGGTTCCACAGCCGACTATGGTGCGCACAAACATTGCGCAGGTAGTTCAGGCTTCG
>SKJZ01000052.1 GCA_007121755.1 Halorhodospira sp.
AACCGCCGTATCCGCTCCGTGGGCGAGATGGCGGAGAACGTCTTCCGCGTGGGCCTGGTGCGGGTCGAGCGCGCCGTGAAGGAGCGCCTGAGCGTGGCCGAGAGTGAAGGCCTGATGCCCCAGGAACTGATCAACGCCAAGCCAGTGGCCGCGGCGGTGAAGGAGTTCTTCGGCTCCAGCCAGTTGTCGCAGTTCATGGATCAGAACAACCCGCTCTCCGAGGTGACCCACAAGCGCCGTATCTCGGCACTGGGTCCCGGCGGTCTGACCCGTGAACGGGCCGGTTTTGAGGTGCGCGATGTACACCCGACCCACTATGGCCGTGTCTGCCCCATCGAGACGCCGGAAGGTCCGAACATCGGTCTCATCAACTCGCTGGCCGTGTATGCGCGCACCAACGAGTACGGTTTCCTTGAAACCCCTTACCGGCGTGTGCACAACGGAAAGGTCACCGACGAGATCGTGTACCTGTCGGCCATCGAGGAAGGCCAGTACGTCATCGCACAGGCCAACGCGAGTCTCGATCCCAAGGGCAAGCTGGTCGATGCGCTGGTGTCGTGCCGCCATGCCAATGAGTTCACCATGTCCACCCCGGACAAGATCGAATTCATGGATATTTCTCCCAAGCAGATCGTGTCCGTGGCCGCCGCGTTGATTCCCTTCCTGGAGCACGACGACGCCAACCGTGCGCTTATGGGCTCGAACATGCAGCGCCAGGCCGTCCCTTGCCTGCGCGCCGAAACCGCCGTGGTGGGTACCGGTATCGAGCGCACCGTGGCCATTGACTCGGGATCCTCCATCGTGGCCCGTCGCGGCGGCGTGGTGGACTCCGTGGACGCGGCCCGCATCGTGGTCCGTGTCAACGACGACGAGACCGAGCCCGGTGAGCCCGGTGTGGACATCTATAACCTGACCAAGTACACCCGGTCCAACCAGAACACCTGCATCAATCAGCGTCCGCTGGTGAATGTGGGCGATGAGCTTGCCCGGGGTGACGTGCTGGCCGACGGTTCCTCCACTGATCTGGGCGAACTGGCCCTGGGGCAGAACATGATGGTCGCGTTCATGCCCTGGAACGGCTACAACTTCGAGGACTCGATCCTCATCTCCGAGCGGGTCGTGCAGGAGGACCGCTTCACCTCCATCCACATCGAGGAACTCACCTGCGTCGCCCGTGACACCAAGCTCGGTTCCGAGGAGATCAGTGCGGATATCCCCAACGTCTCCGAGAGCCTGCTTTCCAAGCTGGACGAGTCGGGCATCGTGTACGTGGGCGCCGAGGTCAAGCCCAACGATATCCTCGTCGGCAAGGTCACGCCCAAGGGCGAGACCCAGCTCACGCCGGAAGAGAAGCTGCTGCGCGCCATCTTCGGTGAGAAGGCCTCCGACGTGAAGGATACCTCGCTTCGGGTCCCCTCCGGCATGGAAGGCACCGTGATCGATGTGCGGGTGTTCACCCGGGACGGCGTAGAGAAGGACAAGCGGGCGCTGCAGATCGAGGAGGCGGCGCTGGCCGCAGTGCGCAAGGACCTGAAGGATCAGCTTCGCATCTACGAGGATGACATTTACGACCGCGTGGAGAAGCTGCTGGTGGGCAAGCTGGCCGCTGGCGGTCCCAACAAGCTCAAGGACGGCACCAAGGTGACCAAGACCTACCTCACCGAAGTGCCCCGCGAGAAGTGGTTCGAGGTACGCATGCGTACCGAGGATGTCAATGAGCAGATCGAGCGGATGGCTGCGCAGCTCAAGGAGCAGCAGGAGGCCTTCGAGACCCGCTTCAAGGAACAGAAGGAGAAGCTCACCGCCGGTGATGATCTCGCCCCGGGCGTGCTGAAGATGGTCAAGGTCTACCTGGCCGTGAAACGTCGCATGCAGCCTGGCGACAAGATGGCCGGCCGCCACGGCAACAAGGGTGTGGTCTCCATGATCGTGCCCGTGGAAGACATGCCTTACCTGGACGACGGAACCCCCGTGGACATCGTGCTGAACCCGCTCGGCGTACCGTCGCGCATGAACGTGGGCCAGGTGCTCGAGACCCATCTGGGCTGGGCGGCCAAGGGCCTGGGGCAGAAGATCGCCCGCATGGTCGAGGCCAAGGCCAAGCTCGACGAACTTCGCAAGTTCCTGGACAAGATCTACAACCACCGTGACCGGAAGGTGGATCTCTCCGGGTTCTCCGATGAGGAGATCCTGAGGTTGTGCGCCAATCTGGAGAAGGGTGTGCCCATGGCGACGCCGGTGTTCGACGGCGCCGAGGAAGATGAGATCAAGGCCATGCTCAAGCTCGCCGATCTGCCCGAGACGGGGCAGACCACACTCTTCGACGGGCGCACCGGCGATGCCTTCGACCGTCCTGTGACCGTGGGCTACATGCACATGCTCAAGCTCAACCATCTGGTGGATGACAAGATGCATGCCCGTTCCACCGGACCGTACAGTCTGGTCACCCAGCAGCCGCTTGGCGGCAAGGCGCAGTTCGGCGGCCAGCGCTTCGGCGAGATGGAGGTCTGGGCGCTGGAGGCCTACGGTGCGGCATACACGCTTCAGGAGATGCTCACGGTGAAGTCCGACGATGTTCAGGGCCGCAACAAGATGTACAAGAACATCGTCGATGGCGATCACCGGATGGAGGCCAACATTCCCGAGTCCTTCAATGTGCTTATGAAGGAGATCCGGTCGCTGGCCATCAACATCGAGCTGGAACAGGACTAACAGTAGGGGCAGTACGGGGGCCGGCGATCCCGGCCCCGATCTGCAAACCGTACCGCGCCTACCGAATTGAGGTGATTACATGAAAGACCTTCTCAATCTCTTGAAGCAGCAGGGCCATGTGGAAGAGTTCGATGCCATCCGCATCGGGCTGTCCTCGCCCGAGCTGATCCGCTCCTGGTCCTTCGGTGAGGTGAAAAAGCCCGAAACCATCAACTATCGCACCTTCAAGCCGGAGCGTGACGGTCTCTTCTGCGCCAAGATCTTCGGGCCGATCAAGGACTACGAGTGCCTGTGCGGCAAGTACAAGCGTCTCAAGCACCGCGGTGTCGTATGCGAGAAGTGCGGTGTGGAGGTGACCCAGACCAAGGTGCGCCGTGAGCGCATGGG
>SKJZ01000034.1 GCA_007121755.1 Halorhodospira sp.
GCGCCGCTCTGGACCGCCTCTTCGAAGAGCGTCTGGAGCAGCCGCACCACCGGTGCGTCGCCCTTCATCTCGGCCTGGACCAGTTGGTTCAGGTCGAAGTCGGAGCGGGAGACCTCCTCGCCCAGCTCCTCGACGACGCGGTTGATTTCCTCGGTCCGGCGGTAGATGCGGTCGATGGTGTCGATCAGATCCTTCTCGGCGACGATGGCGAGTTGGATCGGCTTGTTGAGGATCCGCCGCAGTTCGTCGTAGACGAAGATGTCGGTGGGGTCGGCCATGCCCACCAGCACGCCGTCGCTCCCCTCCGACAGCGGCAGGGCGCGGAAGCGCCGGGCCAGCGTCTCCTTGACGCTTTTGGCCACCTCCGGGTGGTACTGGTAGCGGCTGAGGTCGATGTACGGGATCTGGAGCTGCTCGGCCATGGCCTCGCCGATCTGGCGTTCGGTGACCAGTTCCTTGTCGATGAGCACCTGGCCGATACGCTTGCCGCTCTCCTTCTGCTCTTTCAGCGCGGCTTGCAACTCATCCTCGGAGATGTAGCCGAGGTCCACCAGCAGGTCGCCGATGCGGATGCGCCGAATCTGCTCCTGAAGCGCCTGGGTCACCTGCTCCTGGGTGCAGAAGCCGAGGTCGACCAGGACGCGGCCCAGCTTGCGGTCGGTGCCCTTCTGCTCCGCCAGCGCCTGCTCCAACTGCTCCGCCGTGATGGTCCCATTGGCCACCAGGGCGTCGCCGAGCCCGGCCGGCTTCTTCTGTGGGGCCGATAGGGGAGCCGCGGCGTTCCCGTTGTCGCCGCCGGACTCGGTGGTGGCACCCTCGGCGGGCCGCTTGTAGTACAGCTTCATTGTTGCCTCCGGCGCCTCTTCCGGCGTCCTCCTTCCGCGTAAGGGAGCCCCTGCCGCGGCGAAAGTTCCCGCTTACATCTCTAGTTTGCGGCGTTCGCCGCTCCACTCTTGAATCCGCCGCTGGGTGTTCCGGAGGTCGGTATCCCACGTTTCACCTTGGGGGTCCACCACCAAAGGCCGGACCAGGATCACCAATTCGCTCTTCACCGTCTCCCGGTGGGTCTGGCGGAAGAGCGCCCCCAGCAGCGGTATGCGGCTGAGGAACGGGGTGCGCTGGATGGTCTCCTGGACGTCCTCCTTCATCAGGCCGCCGATGACTACGGTCTCGCCGTTGCGGGCACGGACGATGCTGTCGGACTCACGGGTGGCCGCCAGGGGCAGCGGGAACTCGTACTCCTGGCCCCGGAAACGCAAGGTCCGGACCTGCTCCTGGATGTTGGTGACGCTTGGCCGGATATGGAGGGTCACTCCGTTGCTGGCCCCGATCTGCGGCGTGACGTCCAGCGCCACCCCGTCGAACAGCGGTGTGAAGGTGGGGTCCGGAATCAGTTCCCGGTCGCCGCCCGCGCCGATCTGTTCCGAGCGCAGGCTGAAATCGGTCATGTAGAAGATGTCCTGGCCGACTTTGATCACCGCCTTCTGGTTGTTCATCGTGGAGACGCGCGGGCTCGACAGGACCGAGACGGTGCCTTGGGTCTCCAGCAGTTGCAGGAAGCCGGAGAGGTTGCCCGACTGCAGGACGGTGGTGAAGGCGCCGGATTCGCCGTCGAAATGGAACTCGTCGCCACGGGTCTGGGCGGAGTGCCAATAGGCGTCGCGGTTCCGTGGAGTAGCGTCACTGTCTTCGATGGTGGTGCTCCTCGGTACCGCCAGACCGGTCCCGGACACCCCCATGTCGACGCTCGCCCCGCCCAGCGTGGCCCAGTTGATGCCGCTCTGGAAACCGTCGGCAAGCCGGACCTCCAGCACCTTGGCCTCCAGCACCACCTGCCGCTGGGACGCCTCCTGGAGGCTGTCCAGGAAGTCGGCCACCTCGCTGAGGATTTTCGGTTGGGCGCGGACAACGACGATGCCGCCGTGGGGGTTGATGGTGACCCACCCGTCGTCGGTAAAGCCGGCACCGCGTTCCTGCTCCCCTTCCGCGGTTGGTGCGCCGCGGCCCCGCACCAGTGATTCCAGCGACTCTCGCAAATCGCGCCAGAAGTGGGACTCGGAGCGGGTGTCGAGGCGGCTGCCGGCACCGCGTTCGTCGCCTTCGTTCTCTTGGTCGAGCTGACCGGCGGAGACGCGCAGTCCAGTCGCGCCGTCGCGCTGGACGTTGAGGTAGTCGATGTGGAAGGTCCGCGTCTGCAGGTGGGCAGGGCGCACGTAGTAGACGCCGTTGCGCAGCCGGATGTCGTAGCCGTGGGCCTCGCGGACGACCTCCATCGCCTCGCGGACGGTGACGCCCCGCAGCTGCAGGCTGATGGTCCCGGTCACGTCGTTGTCGACGATGACGTTGAAGCCGGTGTCCTCCACCAGGGCGGCGATGAACTCCCGCACCGGCGCCTCCTTGACGTTGATGTCGAAGAGGGGGCCGGGGTCGGCGGGCGCCGGAACCGCCGGTGGTGGGGGCGGCCGTGTGGGGGCGGGCGCCTCCTCCACCGGGCGCCGCTGGCGGCTCTCTTCCAGGGAGTCCTCGGCGTGGGCCAGCGCCGCGTCCCGCCGCTGTTGGTCGCCGGTGCCGGCGCAGCCGGCGAGGCCCACGGCGAGCAGGAGCAGCACGGTGAGCGGCGGTCCGGCACGGTGCATTTTCATCGCTGTTGAATCTCCACGGTGGATCGGTCCCATAGCTTGATCTCCAATGGCTCCCCGTCCTCGGTGAGGCGGACCCCGGAGAAGGTGATTTCCCGCACCCGCCGCCCGTCGACCTCGTCGCCGGTGCGGGCGCTGCGCCCGTCAATCATCGCCGTCGGTGGGCCGTGGCCGATGCGGATCACGGTCACCGGTGGTGGCGGTAGCTCCTCGGGCTCCGGTTCGCTCTCCTTCACCAACTCCAACGGTGGTAGCGGCTGGGGCTGGGTCAGGCTGGGGTGGGGACGGGTCGGATCGTCCAAGGCCGCCGCCGGGGTGAGCGCCGCGGCGATTACCAAGGTCGCCAAAGTCGCCGAAATCACCAAGATCGGCAAACCGGTAAGGACGCCTCGCCTTCGCCCCTTGCAATTCAGGGCCGCCGGCCGTTCAGTCGGCAAGACGGTGGATGGCATCTTCGATCCCCCTCGTCTGTAGCTCGTCCATGCGCATAGTGATCCGGGTGCCCCCCTCCTCCTGGGCCTCAAGTTGCAGCTCCCGCCAGACCCAAACCTGCGGCATCTCCTCCAGCCGCCGGAGGAAGGCGAGCACCTCCAAGTACGGCCCCTCCACCTCCATGTAGTAGGGCCGCCGGTCGATGCCGATGCCGGCGTCCGGATTGGTGTAGGCGGTTTCGGGCGGTTCCCGCCGGAACTCGATCAGGTCCAGCGTCGAGCGCGCCGCCAGGATTCGCTGCAAGGCGCTGCCGAACGCCTCTCCGGCGCGTTGTTGCCGGGCGGCGCGGTCGAGTTCGTCCCGCAGCCGGGTGATCTCCCGGTGCAGGATCTCCCGCCGGGCCAGCAGGGGCGCCTTCGGGTCTTCGTCGTCCGCGGCGGCGATGGTCAACAGCGACTCCTCAAGCTCTTGTTGCCGGCGGTCTAGCTCGGCCAGTGTGGCGCGTAGCGCTGTGGCCTCCTGTTCCTGCGGGACTACCGCGAGGTAGTAGACGGCGGCGAAGGCTAGTGCCGCCAAGGCCACGTAGAGCAGCCGCCGCTCCCGGACCGCGAGCCCCTTCAAGTACGCTTCCAACTGCGCCGTCCATGCCTTGATCCGCGTCATTGGATGCCGTGGGCCTCGTATTCCAGGGAAAAGGCGACGATACGGTCTTCCTGGTCGTTACGGATCAACAAGTCGCGCACGGTCGCCGCCGCCCCTGCGTGGGACTCCAACAAGTCGACGTAGGCGGCCACGTCGCCGGGGGTGAGGGCGCGTCCTTCAATAAAAAGCACGTTGCCGTCCCGCAGCGTCAGCTGTTGTACCCATACCTCCGGCACCCGGCGCTCGGCCAGGAACTCCAGGATGGCGGCGAAGGACGACCCCTCCAGGCCGCCGCGGACCGTCTCCAGGGCCTCCGCCGCTTCGCTCAAGATCTCCCGGTCCCTCTCCATCTCGGCAAGGGCGCGCTCCAGCCGTTCCAGTTCGGGGTCGCGGTGGGCCGTGTTGATCTCGGCCAGGGTAGCCGCCAGTTGTTCCACGCTCTCCTGTTGCAGCGCCACCTCGCCTTGCAGCCGTTGCGACGCCTTCCACTCCGGCCACCACAGCAGGGTGCCGGCAAGGAGGGCGGCGATCATCGCTGCCGCCAATCGGGCCCAGACCGGGATCTCGCGGCGGATGTCGAGGTCCGGATGGTAGAGGTTAATGTGCTGTTCCATGGCTCAGCCCCCTAGCGCCGCACCGAGCGCCACCGCGCAGCGGGCGGTGCTCCCTTGCAACCCAGGGACGATCTCCTCCAGTTCGACGAAGCGCGTAGAGAGGCGCAGGCTCTGGCCCAGATAGTCCAGGGCCGACGGGTCGAGTGTCTCGTCACCGAGGACAGTGAGGTGACGCATCGGCGCGTGGCTGAAGTGGCTGGCTTGGTAGTCTAGCGCCCGTTGCATCTCCAGCAGCAAGTTTTCCAGCGCCAACTCCGGCCCCATGGAGGTGTCCGGCTGCAGGCCGCGGGCGACGAAGAGCCGCTCCCCCCGTACCAGCAAGACCGCGATGTAGGTGGGGAGGGCGTGGACCAGCATAATGCCCTCCGGCGCTTCCGGCAGCCGCGCGGCCACGTTGCGCAGCGCCAACTCCGGGATGTCCACCGTGTGGACGCGCAGGCCGGCATGGCGGGCCTGATTGATGCGCTGCTGTACCGCCTCCCGGGGGGCCACTACCGAGTAGATCAACTCTTCGCCCCCCCGGCGGTTACCATCTCCCATGGGGAAGACATCGAGCAGCGCGTCGTCCACCGGGAAGTCGACCAAGTCCTGGATGCGCCAGCGTACCGCCTCCGCCATCTCCTCCTCCGGCACGGCCGGGGCGGTCGTGATAACCAACCGGTACTCCGACCGGGGAAGGACCATGGTGCAGCCGGCCCGGCGCAGTCCAGCGTCGGTAACCAGGCGCGTCAATACATGGCTACCGGATGCCGGATCGTCGTCATCATGGCAGCATGTGCTCTTCGGCCGTCCTCCAAGACGGACTAGTGCCGTGCCGCCGCTATCCACGGCGACTCCGATCCCGCCGCTGGCGCGGTCTGTGCCCGAGCTGCGCCGGAACAAGCGTGTGAAGACGCTCAATAGGGGGAGTGGCGGCATCTTCGTGTCACTATCCGTGGTGCAATAAAGCCTATATAGTATGCGGAAATTGACGGGGATGGTAGCGTACCCCATCACGAATGGTCCACTGAAATCAATCTGAATCGTATTGACGAGGGGCGTGCAGGTGAATAGGAGCGGTCTTCGACTCGGAGCGGCAAGTTTGGCGGTCTTGCTGGGGGTGTGGGGTGCGGCACAAGCGCACGCCGATGGCGCCGGCGAGCGGTTCCACGGGGTCTACGCGGCCATCTATCAGGGGTTGAGCCACTATAGCGTCGATGTCGACCTGCCCGGCGGCGACTCTGTGGATGGCCTTGGGGCCGCCGGTGGGGTCGGTGGCGTGATTGTCGGTACCGGCGCTATGTTCGGCCGTGATTATTTTGGATTCGAGGTCGGTGTCCGGCTCCAGAGCGGAGCCGATTTCGCGGCAGACACCCCCGATCTCGAGTTCGACGCGGACCAAAGCCTTTATCTCAGTGCACGTTTCGGACGTGCCGTAGGCGCCGGTCTCCATCCGCCACTGCTGTTCTACACCGGGGCCGGCGTCCAGCGCACCGAGATGACAGCGGAGTTGGACGGTGACTCGGGCCGGGAACGCCTCAACGCAGTCCGCCTCTCCTTTGGGGCCGAGGTCGCCGGCAGTGACGGAGGTTTTTTCCGTGGCGAGTACGCCCTGAAGTACTACCCGGGAGAGGATATTGAGGTCGCGAACGGCGTTGATGTCGAGGTGACGAGGGCCACTGCCGGTCAGTTCGCGGTTGCCGCCGGCTATCGGTGGTAACTGACGGGGGGGCGGGGCGGGTGGACCACTTGCCCCCCAACCACCGTGGTGACGGCCCGGCCGGTCAGTTCCCAGCCCAGAAACGGCGTATTCCGCCCCCGGCTCAGCATCTCCTCGGCGGTGACCCGCCATACCGCTTGAGGGTCGGCCACGGTCAGGTCGGCCGGGGCGCCGGGAGCCAGGGTTCCGGCCTCCAGGCCGAGGCATCCGGCTGGCCCGTGGGTGAGGCGCCGGATGGCTTCTGTCAGCGGCAGCAGCCCGTCATCGACCAGGCGCAGGGTCAGGGCCAGTAAGGTCTCTACTCCGCTGATCCCGGGTTCGCTGTCGGCGAAGGGGCACGCCTTGGCGTCGGGGTCGTGGGGCTGATGGTCGGAGCAGACGGCGGAGATCACGCCGTCGGCGACCGCTCGCCGCAGCGCGTCGCGGTCGGTCTGGGTGCGGAAGGGCGGCCGGACGTGGGCGGCGGTGTCGTACTCCACGGTGTCCAGGTCGGTGAAGTAGAGTTGGTGAATGGCCACGTCGGCGGTTACCGGCAGTTTCCGGAGGCGGGCCTCGGCCACCAGCTCCGCCCCGCGGCCGGTGGATATGCGGGCGAAGTGGACCCGCGCGCCGGTCTCCTCGACGAGCGCCAGGATCCGGCTCAATTCGGCGGTCTCGGTAGCCGCGGGTTGCCCTGGCAATCCGCGGCGGGTCGCTGTCTCACCTTCGTGAACACGGCCGCCGGCGGCCAAGTGAGGATCTTCCGGAGTCAGTACCACCGGCAGGGAGAAGGTGGCCGCGTAGTCGAGGGCGCGGCGTAGCACCAGGGTGTGAGAGACCGGCCGCCCGCCGTCGGCCATCGCCGGACAGCCGGCGTCCCGCAGCGCCGCCATCTCCGCCAAGTGTTCCCCCTCCAGGCCTTGGGTCAGCGCGCCCAGCGGGGCCACGCGGGCGGCCTGGGCCTCGTGGGCCCGGCTGTGGACCAGTTCCACCACGGAGGGGGTGTCCATCACCGGTGTGGTGCAGGGCGGACAGACCAGGGTGGTGATGCCGCCCGCCGCCGCCGCCCGCGCCTCCGAGACGATGCCGCCCTTGCGGGAGGCTCCCGGTTCGCGCAAATGGGCCGACAGGTCGACCAGGCCCGGCAGCACGATGCAGCCGGCGGCGTCGATGCGCCGGTCCGGAGTGAAACCGGCTGGCGGCGTATCGACCGCTACCACCGTGCCGTCGGCAATGAAGAGGTCCGCTGGCCCGTCGCGATTCGAGGCCGGGTCCACCAGATGCCCCCCTTGGATCGCCAGCCGGTTCACGATAGCTGCTCCTCTTGAACCGCGGCGGCGGTGGTTTCGCCGCCGGCCCCCATGACCATCGACATAACCGCCATGCGCACCGCGATCCCGTTGGTCACCTGTTGCAGGATGACCGAGCGGGGCCCGTCCGCCACCGCCGAGTCGATCTCCACCCCGCGGTTGATCGGTCCGGGGTGCATGACGATGGCGTCCGGTTTGGTGCGCTCCAGGCGCTTCTCCGTCAAGCCGTAACGCCGGAAGAACTCGCCTTGGCTGGGCAACAAGGCGCCCCGCATCCGTTCGCGCTGGAGCCGCAGCATGATCACCACGTCGACGCCGTCGAGGCCGGCATCCATGTCCTCGTAGACCCGCACCCCGAAACGTTGGATGTGGGACGGCAACAGCGTGCGCGGGGCGATGACGCGGACCTCGCCGGCACCGAGCGCCATCAGGGCGTGGATCTGGGAGCGGGCTACCCGGGAGTGGAGGATGTCGCCGACGATGGCGACCGTAAGCGGTTCGAAGGCGCCCTTCTCGCGGCGAATGGTGAAGACGTCCAGCAGCGCCTGGGTGGGGTGGGCGTGGCGTCCGTCCCCGGCGTTGATTACCGCGACTCCGGGGTTGACGTGGCGGGCGATGAAGTGCGCCGCGCCGCTCTCGCCGTGGCGCACGACGAAGGCGTCGCACTGCATGGCTTCGAGGTTGCGCAGGGTATCGAGCAGACTCTCCCCCTTGCTGGCGGAGGATGTCGCCACGTCGATATTGAGCACGTCGGCCGACAGACGCTGGGCGGCCAGTTCGAAGGTGGTCCGGGTGCGGGTGCTCGGTTCGAAGAAGAGATTGATGATGGTCCGGCCGCGGAGCAGCGGGACCTTTTTGACCGATTTGCCGATGACGCCGGAGAACGATTCGGCGGTATCGAGAATCCGTGTCATGAGGTCTCGGGGGAGCCCCTCCGTGGTCAGCAAGTGGCGCAACCTGCCGTGTTCATCGAGCTGTTGATTCAATCCTTCTCCTCCACCACGAAGCGCAGCGGGTCCGGGCCGCGCAGTTTGATCCTCTGGTGTGCCGGGAGCGTGATCTTGCGGCTGGCCAGATCGGGCTGGATGGGCAGCTCCCGGCCGTCGCGATCGAGCAGCACCGCCAGAAGGACCGCCGCCGGGCGCCCGTAATCGAACAGAGCGTTGATGGCGGCGCGGATGGTGCGGGCGGTGTGGATGACGTCGTCGACCAGGACCACGGTGCGGCCGTCCATCTCGATCGGAACTTCCGAGGGCTGAACCGCCGCCTTGATGCCGCTGGTGGCGTGGTCGTCGCGGTGGAAGGCGACTTCCAGGGTGCCGACCGGGGGGTGGGCGTGAAGCCTCCGTTGGAGTTCCCTGGCTACCCAGACGCCTCCGGTGTGGATGCCCACCAGAGCGGGGGCCTCGACGCCGCGCCGCTCCAGCTCCAGGTCGAGCTGCGCGGCGAGCGCGTCGATCAGGGGTTCCACCGCAATGTCCGAGTCAACCATCGGCCTCTTCCGGTATGGCGAAGAATGTCTCCAGGATAATCGCGGCGGCCTCGCGGTCCAGGGCTGGCGGGTCTTTCCGGACGCGCGCCGGGCCGAGGCGGTCGCGCGCTTCCGCGGTCGACAGGCGCTCGTCGACGGTATGTACTGGAAGGCCGAAGCGGCCCTCCAGCCGCCGGGCGAGCCGTTCCGCTATATCGGTGGTGGTCGACGCAGTGCCGTCGGCGTGGCGCGGGAGCCCAATCACCAGCGCCTCGGGGCGCCACTCCTCAATCAATCGGCGCACCTCTTCCCAGTCCGGCCGGCCGTCACGAGCCTGCAACGTCACCAGCGGCCGGGCGCTGCCGGTGACCGTCTCGCCGACGGCGACGCCGATCCGGCGCCGCCCCGGATCGAAAGCGAGCAGGGTGCCCGTCTTCAGCGCGGCGCTACGCATGACCGGTCTCGGATGAGAGCCGGGAAATATCGATACCGAGCCGTAAGGCGGCGGCGTGCCAGCGATCCTCGTACGCCGTCTGAAAGATGACCTCGGGGTCGGCTGGACCGGAGAGCCAGGCGTTTTGCCCCATCTCCTCCTCCAGTTGACCGGCGCCCCACCCGGCATACCCAAGCGCCACCAGGCAGCGATCGGGGCCGCGGCCCCGGGCGAGGGCCGCCAGGATATCGCGGGAGGTGGTCAGCGCCACCTCGTCGGAGATCTTGATGGACGACTCCCACGGCGAGTCCGGTGGATGGAGGACAAAGCCGCGGTCACGCTTCACCGGGCCGCCGACGAACACGGTGCCGGTGGACGGGCTGTGCTCGTTGGTCTCCAGACCCATGTGTTCGAAGAGATCGCCGAGCGTTACTTCCGTGGGCCGATTGATGACAATGCCCATCGCGCCCTGTTCGTTGTGCTCGCAGACATAGGTCACCGTCTGCGAGAAATTGGGGTCCGCCAGGGCTGGCATGGCGATAAGGAAGTGGTTGGCCAGCCGGACTGAATCGTTTGTTGAGCGATCTTCGGCCATGCGCCTAGTATCCGTCAGGGCGGGTTGCCGGACAACCGCCGACCGTCGACGAAGCTCCAGGTTCGCGTGATTACCAGCCGGTCGCGGCCGTCCAGGACGCCGTCCGGAATGGAGGTGAAAGGGGCGGCGAGTTTCACGATGCGGACGGCGGACTCGTCCAACAAGCGGTGCGGCGACGGATCCACGATGCGGACTTGGTCGACACGGCCGTCGGGATAGAGGGTGACCTCCAGGATCAGCCGGCCCGACAGGCCGCGCCGGCGCGCCTCATTCGGGTAGTTGAGGTTCCCCACGGTTTCGATCTTGCGTACCCACTCGTCCATGTACGCGGCGGCGTCGTGGGCGCGGGTGCGGGCGCTGATAAACCGTTTGGAGGGGCTTCTCGGTTGTTGCAGCCGCCGATGCAACTCTGCCGCTTCCGCCACCGTGGCTTGACGCAGCCGGTCCCGGTCATCGGGCGCCCCGGCCTGCGGGTCGGTGATCTCGCGGATCTCCGGTGTCCGTTCTTCCGCGGCGCGAGCGGTGAGCACTGCATCCGGTGCCGGTGGGGTGGACCGCTCGCCGCCGGCCTCCGCTTGGTCGGCTTGCTCCGCCAGTGGCGCCGGCATGCCGGCCGCCGAGTCGTGCTGTTGTGCCTTGTCGCCGACCCCTCCGCCGTCCTGGTCGAGATCGGCAAGAAAGTCGTAATCCTCCGGGGAACGTTCGCTCTCGAAATGGGCGAGGGTCACTTCCATCATCGGCGCATCGGGGTCGCGCAGCTCCGGCTGCCACGTAAAGCCCACCCCGAGGATGACGAGGGCGTGGAGCACTGTGGCGAGAAACAGCGTCAGGCCCAGTCGGTCGTCGATCTGAATGGCGGAAACCGTCACGGCGGCGCCCCCGGGCGCGTAAGGTGGCGACTGATACCGGCTGCCAGTATACCGTTGGCGCCGCCGAGGATCAGCGCCCCGGTGAGCAGCAGTGGCAATAGCGTCCAGAGGGACGGATGCGGCACGAAGAGCGCCCAGGCTACAAAGAACTGTCCGAGGATGTGGCAGACGCTCGCCAGGACGCTGAAACCGACCGGCCCCAGTCCGGGAATGGCGCGCCCAGCCGCAAGTCCGGCTAGCGCGGCGGCGGTTCCGCCGGCACTCATGAAGAAGGTGGGAGCGAGCAGCGAGCCGGCGATAAGGCCGCCGGCCAGCACACGGAGCACCGCGACCCAGGCGGCCGCCCGCAGGCCGTACAGCGTGAGCACGACCACCACAACGATATTCGCGAGCCCCGGTTTCACGCCGGGTAGCGGGCTGGGGATCACCGATTCGGCCACATGGATCGCCACCGCCAGCGCCGCGAGGTAGGCGATGCGAACGTCCTCCTCGGTGGGCGTTATGGCGATCGAAGCACGCTCCCGCACGGTGAAAGGACGTCAGTAATTGAAGGCGTCGTACGCCGATTGGTCGCCCCGGATCTCCACCACCACCCGGTTGGGCAGGCAGACAGCGGCTTGACCGGGACGGCGGATCTCACCGACCCGCACGCAGAGTTGTTGGGGGCCCGGATCTTCCACCACCCGCGCGGCGCCCTCTTCGA
>SKJZ01000059.1 GCA_007121755.1 Halorhodospira sp.
CCGCCCTCCCGGCCCGAACCCGTTGAAAAGGTGCGCCATGCGACACACCCAGCCTCCCCATTACAGCCCCGGACGCCGGCGGACCCTGTACCTGCTGGGCACCGCCCTGGCCGGCGGCGGCGCACTCCTGATCGCCCCCGCCTGGGCCGGTGGCGCCGCCTGGGACCGCGTGGAACCGGCCCGCGCCCTCCTCGACGGCGCCGCGCCGCGCACCGGCGCCATCACCCTGGAGATGCCGGCCATCACCATGGACGGCAGCGCGGTGCCGATCACGGTGGAAGTCCACCACCCGATGACGGCGGACGACTATGTCGAAGCCGTCTACCTCTTCGCCGCCGAAAACCCGTATCCGTTGGCACTGGAAGTGGCGCTGACGCCCCTGGCCGGATCGACCCGGCTCTCCACCCGAGTCCGCCTCAACGGCAGCCCGGTGATCGCATTGGCGCGCACCAGCGGCGGCGAGTGGCTGGCCGCCTCCCGGGATATCCGCGTCACCTCCGCCGGCTGCCTGCTGGCCGAGAGCCTGGACTACGACGAAGAGACAATCATGACCGCGCGGGTACGCGCCCCGGCCAAGCTGACCCGAGGAACGCCCGGCGAAGTGATCTCCCTGATCAACCACCCGATGCAGACCGGGCTGCACCACGACGACGACGGCAACCCGATCCCCAAGCGGATCATCCAGCGGTTGTCCGTGGACCTGGACGGCGAGCCGGTGCTGCGGGTCCGCTTCCACCGCTCCATCTCCGCCAACCCCTACCTGCGCTTCTTCATCGCCCCGGAGCGCTCCGGCGAACTGGCCCTGGAGTGGGAAGAAGACACCGGCAGAAAGGCCTCCCAGAGCGCCCCCATCGAGGTCGGCTAGGAAGGCAAAAAGCACGGACCGGAAAGGCGAGCCCTTTCCGTCTGATTTACTCGAAGACCGCCTCGGGGATTTCGGCGGTGAGTACCCCTTATTGCACCATCCAGTCGGGAATGCGCATCAGCTCCAGTATATCGCCCTTGGAGTAGCCACGCTCCAACAACCGGCGGGTCTGGAGACCGCGGACGATGAGTTCGACGGCTACAAGCAGAGCAAGTATGGCGCGGGTATTCTCGATGTCGCCGAGGCGCTCTCCCCGCAGGGGGAGGTGACGGTGGCCTCCGGTGAGGACGCCAGATCGGGGGGCGGGCCGATGAGGTTCAGCGCATGGAGGTCGCCGTCTCGCGCGTTCCGGCGCGGGCGCTGCGCGTTGAGGCCGATGGTGACCTTGGCGCGCTGGAGCTTCGCATGGGCGTCGACAGTTAGTAGGGGCTTGCTTCGGAAAGGTGCCAACGGCGATCAGATCCTCCCTCGCCGGAATAAGCAGACGGCATAGAACGGGACTGTGTGTCCCGCCTACAACAGACTCGGGCGCGCAGCCAGCAAAGCAGTGGACAGGAGGGCAGCCACTGGGGATTCAGACGGATGGAATACGGTCGATTGCTGTTGCAGCAGTAACGATGTCTATCTCGCGGAATCGCTTCAGATCAAGCAGATGATCGTCGCCTGAGACGATGAGGTCGGCCTTTGCCGACAGCGCAGTCGCCAAGACCTGGTCGTCTGCCGGATCACGCTTTATGGTGGGTTCAATCGCGGCTGGTGTGACGATCACCACCAGCGACGCATAGCCGTCGAAAACGTCAGCCACCGTGATATTGCGCCGCGCGAGTTGGTCTGCGAATTTCGAGCGTGTAAGCACACCCTGTAGTTCGGCGAGTAGCGCGGCACTACTCGCCAGTTCGATATCCCCGGCGATAGCTGAATCGATCAGGCGTCCAGGCGGGCCACCCCAAAGCAGGCCCGAGAGCGCGATATTGGTGTCAAGAACCAGCCGCACACCGCTGCCCAGAACGATAGGCCTCGATTTCGGCGCTGATCTCTTCAGGGGTCATCGGCGGGAGCGGTTGTTGGGTCGCCAGTGCGGAGCGTGCGGCCTTCAACCGCTCGATACGCTCAGAGCGCAACCGTTCGCGCAGGATGCGCTCGATTTCCTCAGGTGCCAAGAGACCCGCGTTCGCGGCCTCTTGGGCGAGTGCGTCGGGCAATGTGATTTGTACGGTTGTCATGTTCGGGTTCCCTCGCGAAACGGGACAATCTCTAAAAAAACGGTACACCGAAAGCGCCGATACCGACAACCTAGCTACCGGATCGACACGGTGGACCCGGACACGACGGACGAGTACGAGAAGATCTCGGGCTCGAGCTTTGCTGCTCCGCTGGTCTCGGGTGCGGCGCTCCTGGTGCGTGAGCAGTGGGAGCATCTTACGGCTGCGGAGACGGTCGAGATCCTCCTGGAGACCGCGGACGATGAGTTCGACGGCTACAAGCAGAGCAAGTATGGCGCGGGTATTCTCGATGTCGCCGAGGCGCTCTCCCCGCAGGGGGAGGTGACGGTGCTGCACGACGACTCCCTCTCCGTTTATGAGCCTCCATGCCCATTCTATCCCGGCTCCCGGGCGGCCTAACAGCACCTCCATCAGGCGACGGACGTGGCGGGGAGGCTGGCGCCGCGGAATCGCCGCCCCACGTCACGCACAACCCTCCGACGGCCTTTTGAACAGCCGGGCCAGGGGAGGCGGGGTTCCTGTCGGGCGGCCTCCGGACGCGCTGAGCATCGCAGATCGAGTGGGACTCCGCGAAGCGGAGAGCGCGCAAGCTGTCTGAGCGGCGCGTAGCGCCGCGAGTTTTTGCGCGCGTTCCCACTCGATCGAGAAGCGCAAGGGACCCGAAGGGCGCGTCCGGCGAGCCCGACAGGAACCCCGCCTCCCCTGGCCCGGCTGTTCAAAAGGCCGCCACCGTCCGCACAAGGATATAACCACTCGTTCCTTGACCGCCAAGGCTTATTCCATAAGATCTCCACCATCACTCAACACCCCACCCCCAGACAGCCGTGCCGAACAACAACAGCGCCACCCAAACCCCCGGCCCCAAACTCACCCACCTCAAGGAACTGGAAGCCGAAAGCATCCACATCATCCGCGAGGTCGCCGCCGAATTTGAACGGCCGGTGATGCTCTACTCCATCGGCAA
>SKJZ01000203.1 GCA_007121755.1 Halorhodospira sp.
CGGCTTCGGGGTACGTTGCCGGGTCGGGGGCTTGGCCGGTGGAGCCCCGGTTCTCCACCCGGGCCTGTGAAGTGCCGCTCCACTCGCCGTAGGCGATCACCAAGCCGCCCCCGATGGGCAGCGCCACCATCACGGTGCCGGCGGCCATGAGCCAGAGCAGGATTCGAAACCACTTGCGCATGCGGTCGGGGCGGTCTGTCCAGCGTTGCGGCGCCTGGCGGCGATGCCGTGCTTCTACGAAAGGTAGTCCTTCGCGGTGCCGATGCAAGGAGGAAGGCGTGTGCTAGGTTTCAGGGATGTGCGAGGGGACGGAGGCGGTGGAGCGGTGGCTGGAGACGGGGGCGGCGTCACGCCGAACCGCTCCGTTGGGGCGCTGCCGGGTCACCGGACCCATCTATCGCGGCCGCCACTCTACGTTGTTCGCCGCCCACTGCTCCGGCGTGCCGGTCCCCGCCGTGGTGAAGGTCTGCCGTGATCCCCGGACCGGAGCGCCCGACGAGGAAGGCGCCGTCGAGCAATACAGCGCGCTGGAGCGGGTGGCCGAGCGGTGGCCGCCGGGTACCCCCCACCATTGCCCGCGCCCGTTCGCGCTCTACGCTGATCGCGCCATGTTGGTGATGGAGCGGGTGGACGGCCCCTCCCTGACCCGCCGGCTTTCCGCTTGGCGGACCGGCCCCGCGGAAGCCGATCGGCTGCTCCATTCCGCCGGGGCGTGGCTGGCCACTTTTCACCACGCCCATTCGTCGCCTCCCGCCCCGTTGGAGCTATCCCGTAAGGCGGTGGTGGTGGACGGTATGGCGGACTGGCCGGCGGCGGTCCTTCCGGGGTTCCGGCGTGCGGCGGAGATCCTCGCCCGCACGCTTCCGGTGGCGAAGGCTTCACCGGTGGCCGGAAGTTGGGTCCACGGCGATTTCAAGGCCGACAACGTCATCGCCGGGCCGCGCGGGCCGGTGGGAATCGACTATCTGCTTCGCCACAGGGACGCCGTCGTCTATGACATGGGGTCCTTCCTGAACCATTTGGATCTGAGTGCGCTCGATCCGAGAAACCTCCGGGTGGCCGCGGCCCGGCGGCGGTGGGCCGGCCGCTTCCTGGATGGCTATGCCGCCGCGACGGAAGAGGCGGTGCCGGTGGCCGCACTGGCCTGGACCCGTCTCTACCAGTTGCTGCACCTCTGGAATTCGGCGGTGGGGGCGTCCCGGGGCGTCTCGCTCCGGCGGTGGTTGTTGGGGCGTGCCTTCGAGGCGGTCGCCGATGAGTTGGGCGGCGTGTTGGCGGGCAATCCGGTGGATGATGCCGCCCCACGGGGCTCCGGCCGCCGGGCCGGGTAGCCACGGCTCCGGGCGCTGCATCACCCCTTGTGGGGCGATGGGCGGCCGGTGCTCCGGGAACGGGTGAGGCGCTTCCAGGCGCGGTGTCCGGTCCGGGCCGCGAGGCGGAGCAGAGCGCGCCCGAACGGCGCGGGGTCGCCGCGGTCCCAGTAGGCGAAGCGGGGGCGCCACGGCCGTGTCGCCGTCTCGCCGCCGCCGAGGCGCAGCCGCAGATAGCCGGTGGGATCGCGTTCACTGTCGAACCAGATCGTGCCCTTGCCGCGGCGGGGCGGCTCCGGAACGATGCCGGCCACGGTCCGGTGCTCCACCAGCGGCAGGTTGACGCCGTTGGCGACGCAGCAGTCCAGCCAATAGTCCGTCCGGCCCACGGTCGGTTCGATGATCCAGGGGCGGTCCTGATCGTCGAGCTTCGCCTCCAGCGAGGCCGGCCCCGATAGGCGCAGTGGTGCGAAGAAACGCTCGGCCAGTGCCCGCATGCCGTCGTGGTCGAGCGGTTCGGCGGCGAGGGTGGAGCCCATGGCCGGCGGCAGGGAGGCGATCTTTCGGCCGCCGAAATCGGCTGCAATACGGCCACGGTCCAGGTAGAAGGCGGTGAAGTGGATGCGGTGGTCATCCCCGGGAATCCACTCTTGCAATAGGAAAGGCAGGGAGTGCGGATGGATCGCCGCCAGCCGTTCCAGCCCTTGCCGGTCGTCCACCAAGCGCACTTTGAAACCCGAGAGCGGATGGGCGGGTTTGACGATCAGTGGGAAGCGAGGCTCCGTGCCGGGGGATGGCGTGGGCGCCTCGGTAGTGTAGGGTTCCGGATAGAGGCCGGTCCGCGGGTAGGGGAGACGGTGCTCGTGGCAGTGCGCTTCCAGGGAGCGCTTGTCCAACAGCCGCAGCACCGTTTCGCGGCAGTCGGACCAACTGAGCCGGTAGGCACCCTCCAAAAGCTGCCAATGGTGCCCCACGGTTCGGACCATATGGTCGTTGGTGAGATACAGCACCGGGTCGGGGCGTGCCGGCAGTTGGTCGCGTACGGAGATCAGGGTATCGATCAGTTCCTCGCCGCCGATCTCTGGAACCCGAACCACCCGAGCCGCCCGGGTATGCACCCCAGGCAACCGGAAATCCGACTCCAGCGCCGTTACCGCGACTCCGCCCCGGTGGAGGGCGCGCGCCACGGCAAGGCCGTGGGTGCAGAGTCCGACGACAACGGCCGGGGGAATCGGTGGGCTGGCGGCGTGGGCAATCATTGCAATACAGTGTAGCGGGCCGTGGGCAATGGGGCCGGATATCCCTCGCCATCCGAATGGAAATGGCGCCGTCCTGCTAGAATGGGCGGCGCCGCCCGGAAGCCGAGTCGCCGCAGTGGAGTTCGCGTTGGCCCTTCTCATGCCGCCCACCGCCAGGGATATCCGCGTCAATCAGCCGCTTCCCCGTCCCGTCTTCGACGTCTACGGCCACTGCCTGGCGGAGGCCGGGGAGATGGTGGAGACGCGGCGCCAAGCCGACTTCCTCTTGCGCTACGGCCGGGTGGAGTTCGGGGGGCTGGACCATACGCTGGGGCTCGACCTGGAGGAGTTCCGGGACGATCCGTTCGAGGAGATCGGCCACCTCGGCCTCATGCTCCAGGATCTGCTGCGCCACGCCTGCGCCGATCCGGCGGGCCTGCCCGAACGCCTGGCGCCGCTGGTGGCCCGCCGGCTGAATCGCCAGC
>SKJZ01000264.1 GCA_007121755.1 Halorhodospira sp.
AGGCGTCCCACGCTGAGGTCCACAGCACCGCGCGCGCCAGCGGGTCGGTCACCCGTGGCAGCAACGGTACGAGGTCAGCCCCGGCGCGGATCTTGGCGTAGGTCAGGTCGTCGTCGTTGACCAGCAGCAGCGCCCCGGCCGGTTCCCCCGCCAGCTCCGGCACCTCGACGCCCTCGCCCTCCACGTCGATGCGCACCTGGGTGCGGCGCACCACCGCGTCGCCGGCGTCGTCGTACACCCCCACCGCGATCCGGTGCGGGCGCAGGGCCGGGTGCGCCGGCGGCGCGTCCTGCACCACCCGCACCGCCGCATACCGGCCCTCGGCGTCCGTCTCCACCTGCGGCCGCAGCGTGTTCACCTGCGGCGCGCGCAACCACACCGCCGCCCACTCGGTCAGGTCCCGCCCGGATGCCTTCGACAGCGCCGTCAGCAGGTCGGCCAGCGTGGCGTTGCCCCACTCGTGGGTCTCGAAGTAGGTCTTCAGCCCGGCACGGAACGCCTCGTCGCCCACCCACGCCACCAGCTGACGCAGCACCGCCGAGCCCTTGGCGTACGAGATCCCGTCGAAGTTGGTGAACGCCGCCGCGGTGTCGGCCACCTCCTCCGGCGCCACCGGATGGGTCGACGGGCGCTGGTCGGCGGCGTATCCCCAGCTCTTGCGGGCCACGCTGTAGCCGGTCCAGGCGTTCGTCCAGCGGGTGGCCTCGCTGGCCACCCGCCATCCGAGGTAGTCGGCGAACGACTCGTTCAGCCACAGGTCGTCCCACCAGCGCATGGTGACCAGGTTGCCGAACCACATGTGCGCCATCTCGTGCGCGATCAGCACCGCGCGGGACTGCCGCTCGGTGTCGGTGACCGCCGAACGGAACACGTACTCGTCGCGGATCAGCACGCAGCCGGGGAACTCCATCGCCCCCCAGCTGAACTCGGGGGCGAACACCTGGTCGTACGTGCCGTACGGGTAACGGATGCCGAACAGCTCGTGGTAGCGGTCCAGGCAGGCGGCGGTGATCTCGAACAGCTCCGCGGCCTCCCGGTCCAGGTCGGCCGCGAGCGAGGCGCGCGCCAGCAGCGCCATCGGGACGCCGTCGTGCTCGCTGGTGATCTCGTGGTATGGCCCGGCGGCCAGCGTCATCAGGTAGGTGGCCAGCGGCGGGGTGGGCGCGAACTCCCACCGCCCGGGGGCGGTCTGCTCACCGTGGCTGTTGGCGCGCACCCGCCAGCGCGGGTCCGCGGTGACCCGTACGGTCATCGGGGCCTTCAGGTCCGGCTGGTCGAAGCAGGCCATGAACGCCGGCGCCTGCGTGATCGACGGCTGGGCGTAGACGTAGACCTCCCCGTCAGCCGGGTCCAGGAAGCGGTGCATGCCCTCGCTGGCGTGCGAGTATGCGAACTCCGCCTCGACCGTGAGCTCGTTGGCGCCGGCGGCCAGGCCGGTCAGCGGCAGCCGCCCGCCGGCCAGCGCCGCCGGGTCGAGGTCGGCGCCGTTCAGCCGGGCGCGGTGCAGGCTGACCGGGCGCAGCTCGACGAAGGTTTGCGCGTCATCCTCGGCGGTGGAGAACCGGATCGTGGTGGTGGAGCGGAACGTCTCGGTGCCGCCGGTCAGGTCGACGTCGAGCTCGTACCCGTGCACGGTGACGGTCGCCGCCCGGGTCGCGGCCTCTTGTTGGGTCAGGCTGGACACGACCCCATCCTGCCCGAGCGACCCACCGCAGCACCGTCAGGGTGCGGCCGCGCCGGCCTGGTAGTGCGTGTCGAAGTCCGCGGCGACCGCCGCCAGCGGGGTGTCCGCCGGCAGCGGCACGTCCACCGGCAGCCCGACCAGCTCCACCTCGTCGTGCCCGCTCCACGTGCTGCTGCCGTCGTACAACACCCACTGGGTGCTGGCCAGTCTGACCAGCATGCCGCTGCGAGGCAGGAGGTAGGGGGTGATGTTGCCGAACCGCAGGGCGCCGGTCGAGCGGCCGCCGGCCAGCCGGGCGCCGAAGGCCTGCCGCAGCGCCCACGCGCCGCTCTCACCCGACGAGCCGGTACGTGGGTCGGTGAGCACCAGCATCCGCCCGTGCCACGGTGAGTCCCCGGCGGCAAGCGTCGCCGCACCCTCGACCTCGGCCAGCACCATGTCCGGGGCGGGGGTGGGTAGCTTGGCGCGGACCGACTCCGGCACCGCGTCCGCGCCGCGGCCGGCCTCCAGGGCCACCGCCGTGTTCCACAGGTACAGTGCCTCACCACCGAGCCCCCACGCCCGGGCAGACATGACCGTCGTGGGCGCCGGGACGTGGTCGGAAATCCACTGGTGCACGTACATATCGTTGCCGCCGCCGTTGCCCCGCACATCGACGATGATCCGGTCGTGGGCGAAGTGCTCCGCGTGCGCGTCGCGCCACCGCGCCAGCAGCGGCTCGTTGCCACCGGAGTCGTCCAGGGTGCGCAGCCGCACGCACAGCACGCCGGCGGCCTCATACCACTCCACGCACGGGCCGCCGGAGTCCTCGTGGACGGGCTCGCCGGCGCGCGGGTTGACCTGGCGCAGCAGCGCCGGATCCTCGCCGGCCGCGCTCAGATGCCGGTCCCGCACCAGCCACCGCAGCCGGTGCAGGTCGACACCGAGCGCCTCCCCCCACGTCGCGGGCGCCTCGCTGGTCAGCCGCTGCCGCCACTGCCGCACCCATTCATCCACCTCGGACCAGACGGCCTCCGGTATCACACCGGTGGCCGGCGCAAGCGCGCCGGTTTGCTACAGTGAGCACATGCGGAGCATGCCGAACCAGAACGGCTGGTGGGCGCCCTGACGGGCGGTCACCTCATCCGCGTTCCTGACAACCGCGGCCGCCCGATCCGGGCGGCCGTTTCGCGTACGCGGGCACGGTGGGCCCGGCGCTCGGGCGGCTTCTAATCTCTGAAGGAGCCACCATCGTGTCACCCACCATCACCGACCCCGCCGTCTGCACCGCATCATCACCCGCGGTGCCGCCGCCCGTGCGGCGGCTGACCGGCATCAAACCCACCGGCCCCTTGCACCTGGGCAACTA
>SKJZ01000173.1 GCA_007121755.1 Halorhodospira sp.
CGACCACCGGGAGTGGACCACCGAAGAGGTGGCCGCCCTCTTTGAACGGCCCTTTCCCGATCTGCTCTACACCGCCCAGACGGTCCACCGCCGCCACCACGACCCGACCAAGGTCCAGGCGTCGACCCTATTGTCGGTCAAGACCGGCGCCTGCTCCGAAGACTGCTCATACTGCTCGCAGAGCGCCCGGTACGACACCGGCCTCGAGCGCGAGGCGTTGCTCGATCTCGATGCGGTGCGGGCGGCGGCGCGGCGGGCGCGCGATGCGGGTGCCTCCCGGCTTTGCATGGGAGCCGCGTGGCGCGGTCCCAAGGACCGTGACGTGGAGACGCTGGAGGAGATGGTCCGGGCGGTGAAGGAGGAGGGCCTGGAGACGTGTCTCTCCGCCGGACTGCTCCGCGACGGTCAAGCCGAGCGCCTGGCGGCCGCCGGACTCGACTACTACAACCACAATCTGGACACCTCCGAGTCGTACTACGGCGAGGTGGTGACCACGCGGAGTTACGACGACCGCCTTGAGACGCTGGAGCGCGTGCGCGAGGCCGGTTTGAAGGTGTGCTGCGGCGGCATCGTCGGCTTGGGGGAGAGCCGGAGCGATCGGGCGGAGTTGCTCCGGACGTTGGCCAATCTGCCGGTGCCGCCGCAGAGCGTGCCGATCAACCGGTTGGTGCCGATTCCGGGGACGCCGTTGCAGGAGGTGGAGGCGGTCGATCCGTTTGAGATGGTCCGCACCATCGCGGTGGCCCGCATCCTGATGCCGTCTTCCCACGTTCGGCTCTCGGCGGGCCGGGAGTCGATGAGCCCCGAGTTGCAGGCGCTGGCGTTTCTCGCCGGCGCGAACAGCATCTTCTACGGCGAGAAGCTGCTGACCACCCCGAACCCGTCCCAGGATGAGGACCACGCGTTGTTGGCCCGCCTCGGCATGGAGTTTCAGGCTGAATCTTGCGGCGGTGAAATCCGGGAGTGAAGTGGACGGTCCCGCGGTGGAACTGGATCGGCGGCTGACGGCGGCGCTTGACGAGCGGCGGCGGCAAGGGCTGTGGCGCCGGACCCGCGCGCTGCGGGATTACGACGGCGCCGAGGCGACGGCTGACGACGGGCGCCGGGTCGTCGTCTTGTGCGGCAATGACTATCTCGGTCTTGCCGCCGATCCGCGTCCCGCCGAGGCGGCGGCCGCCAGTCTGCGGCGCGGGGGCGCGGGCGCGGGCGCCGCGCACCTGGTTACCGGGCACCGGCCGGAGCACGCCGAACTGGAGGAGGCGTTGGCGGCGTACACCGGCCGGGAGGCGGCGCTGCTCTTCTCAACCGGCTACATGGCCAATCTCGGCGTGGTATCCGCGTTGGCCGGGCGGGGCTCCGTGGTGGCGGAGGACCGCCTCAACCACGCTTCGTTGATCGACGCCGTCCGGTTGGCCGGCGCGCGGGGCGTGCGGTACCGCCACGCCGATGTGGAGGATTTGGCGCGCCGCGCCGGCAGCGCCGGAGAGGAGCGCGGGCGCCGGGTGGAGATGGTGTTGACCGACGGCGTCTTCAGTATGGACGGCGATTTGGCGCCGCTGCCGCGTCTGGCCGAGGCGGCCGAGCGGATCGGCGCGGTGTTGGCGGTGGACGACGCCCACGGCCTCGGGGTGATCGGCGGCGGGGCTGGAAGCGTGGCCGCCACCGGCTGTGATCCGGCGCGCGTGCCGGTGCTGGTCGGTACCCTCGGCAAGGGGTTTGGAGTCTTCGGCGCCTTTGTGGCCGGGAGCCGCCCCTTGATCGACTATCTCGTCCAGTTCGCCCGCACCTATATCTACACCACGGCTCCGCCGCCGGCTTGGGCGGCCGCCGCCACGGTGGCGGTGCGTCTGGCCGGGGAAGAGGCGTGGCGCCGGGAGCGGCTGGAGTCGCTGGTGCGCCGCTTCCGCGAAGGCGCGTCCGCGTCGAGGTTGCCGCTTGGTGATTCCCAAACGCCGATTCAGCCGGTCCTGTTGGGCAGCGCCGAGCGTGCGCAGGCGTGGAGCGAATGGTTGGAGCGCGCTGGTTTGCGCGTCTCTGCCATCCGTCCGCCGACGGTGCCCGAGGGCGGCGCCCGGTTGCGGGTGAGTTTCACCGCTCTCCATACCGAAGAGCACGTGGACCGGCTCTTGGCGGCGCTGGACGAGGCGGCCGCCCGTTTTCCCGTCGATGGAGAGCCGCCGGGGTGATGTGTTGACGCTCTCCGCCCCGCTCTATCTGATCCCCGGGTGGTCTTTCGACGGCCTGGTCTTCGACGGCTTGCGGGCGCGCCTGCCGGCGGCGCGCGCGGCGGCGGTGTTGGAGCTTCCGGGGCACGGCGGGCCGCCGTCCGCCGGAGAGCAATCGGGTTGCCGGGAGTTTCCGGAGCCGTTGAGCGAAGAGGCTGCTCGCGGCGCGGTCTGGATCGGTTGGTCGCTGGGCGGGACGCACGCCTTGGAGCAAGCGCTGCGGCCCGGCGGCGCCGCGCTGGTGATGTTGGCGGCGACCCCCCGTTTTACGTCGGCGCCGGACTGGCCGCACGGGGTCGCGCCGGCGGAGCTGGCGGCGATGCGCCGGGCGCTGAAGCGCAATCCGGAGGCGGTGGTCGGGGCGTTCCGGCGCCGCCTGGGGGCTGTCTCCGCGGCCGACCGGAGGGCGGTGGCCGGTAGCGGTAGCGCGACCGTCGACGGGCTCGCCGCCGGCCTCGAGGTGCTCGCGGAGGCCGATCTGCGCGCCGCGTTGACGGGATTGCAAGTGCCCACGCTGTGGATCGGCGGGCGGCTCGATCCGCTGGTTCCGCCGGAGGCGTTGGAGGAGGCCGCCGCCCTTGCCGGCGGCGAGTGCCGCATCATCGACGGCGCCGGCCATCTGCCTCATGTGACCCACGCCGGCGAAGTCGCGGCCGAATTGAAGGCGTTTTTTATCCGCCACGATCTGTTTGAAGGAGGCCGATGTGACTGATGACCCACGGCACCGCTTGGACCGGCGCAGCGTGAGCCGCGCCTTCAACGCGGCGGCGCCCCGGTACGACGAAGTGGCGGTGTTGCAGCGGGAG
>SKJZ01000160.1 GCA_007121755.1 Halorhodospira sp.
CCACCGGGTGGGGCGCCTTGGCGCCGAAGACCGCCACCATCTTGTGCAGGTTGGCCATCACCGGGATGGCGTCGAGATAGCCCTGGATGGCCGAGATGTTGAGTTCCTGGTCCTCGGCGTAGGCCCCGGCGTAGCGGGGCAGGAAGGGCGCGGCGGGGAAGATCTTGCCGCTGTTGACCTCCGAGCGGACCCACTCCTTGAGCTGGGTGAGACCGGCGTGGTTGCCCCGGTACCCCAGGACGGCGGTGACGTCGATGAAGTCGAGGGCGCAGAGGATGTAGAAGTGAAGCAGGTGGTCCTGGAGCTGATACGCTCCCACCACCAGGTTGCGCAGGAGTTGGCCGTTCTCGTTGGGGCGCAGGCCCATGGCCTGCTCCAGGGCGATGGCGGCGGCCTCGGCGTGGGCGTAGGGGCAGACGCCGCAGACCCGTTGCGTCACCTGCTGGGCGACCCGGGCGTCGTACCCGATCATCGCCTTCTCGATACCCCGGTACATATCCCCGGTACACCAGGCGTCGGCGACACGGTTCCCTTCCAGCCGCGTCTCCACGCGTAGGTGGCCTTCGACCCGCGTCACGGGATCGATTACGACCCTCGCCATACCTCTCCCTCCTCCGCCGGAGGCGCCTGCACCACCATCGGCGGGGCCTGCATCAGCTATTGTTACCCAGGGATCACTGTTTTTTATGCAATCCCCTTAATGTGTCTTAAAGCTACATCAAGAGCACCCCCGGCGGCAACATGGGATTTGCCACTACAGACAAACCCTGATCTGGCGGCGATGCCGCCAGATCCGACAAATCAAGCCTGCTGGAACCGGCGCGCCACTTCGTCCCAGTTGACCACGTCCCACCACGCCTCCACGTAGTCGGGCCGCCGGTTCTGGTAGCGCAGGTAGTACGCGTGCTCCCACACGTCGACGCCGAGGATCGGAGTCCCCTTGCGCGGCGCCACATCCATCAGCGGATTATCCTGATTCGGCGTATCGGTCACCTCCAACCCCTGGGGCGTCACAATCAACCACGCCCAGCCGGAGCCGAACCGCCCCAACGCCGCCTGCGTGAACTGCTGCTTGAACGCGTCGAACGAACCGAAAGACTTGTCGATGGCACCGGCCAAATCCCCCGACGGAGCACCCCCGCCGTTCGGCGACATCACCTGCCAAAAGAAGCTGTGATTCCAGTGCCCACCGCCGTTGTTGCGGACAGCCGGCGTCAGCGACGAGATCCCGGCCAGCAACTCCTCCAACGGCTTGCCCTCCAACTCGGTACCGCCGACCGCGTCGTTCAGTTTCGTCACGTACGTGTTGTGGTGTTTGGTGTGGTGGATCTCCATCGTCTGCGCATCGATGGAGCAGTCCAGCGCACCGTAGTCATAGGGAAGATCGGGCAGTGTGAAAGCCATAAGTCGCTCCTTGTCTCAACCACAAGTCTCCCCGGCCCCATGGGCCGAGGCTACACCGCATTCTTTCAATGCGGCCTTTCGAGGCCACCTTTGATAGCTTAGTACTTTACTCTTTTATTTGGGGGCGAATGTGCTCTCGATCAAGTTTTCCTCGGGAGACATCCAACCGAACGGAGAGGCATGGAACTTTCAGCCCTGCAGTTAGCATTGGCCACCACCCTGGTAGCGGTCGGCTCGTGGGTCCAGAGCGCCATCGGTTTCGGCCTGGCCGTGCTCGCCGCGCCGTTACTCTACCTGGTCCACCCGGCACTGATCCCGGGGCCGGTGTTGGCGCTCGCCCTCATCCTCTCGGCCCTCAATCTCTGGAGTAACCGCACCGGCATGGCGCTCGGCGAGCTGACGAGCGCCTTTATCGGCCGCATGCCCGGCATGGTGCTGGCGCTCTGGATGCTGACCTTCATTACGCAACAGGCGCTCTCACTGATCCTCGGCGCTACCGTCCTGGCCGCGGTGGCGCTGAGCCTGACCTCCGTCCGCATGGCGCCGACCCCGAAGCGCCTCTTCGTTGCCGGCTTCTTCTCCGGCTTCATGGGGACTTCCACCTCGATCGGCGGCCCGCCGATGGCGCTGGTCTACCAGTACGCCGCCGCGGAACGGATGCGCGCCAACCTGGCCGGCTACTTCCTGCTGGCCAGTATCACCTCCATCGCGGGACTCGCTCTGATCGGCCGTTTCGGCACTGCCGAACTGGTGCTTACGGCGGCCCTGACGCCACCGGCGCTGGCCGGCTTCATCGCCGCCCGCTGGATGCTGCGGCGCTTCGATCCGCACACGTTGCGGCCGGCCGTTCTGACGCTGTGCGCCCTCTCGGGGCTGTTGGTGCTGGCCGACGGCCTACTCGGTGGCTGAGCCGTCGCCGTTGCCGTTCCGGGCGATGAACCTGCGGCGCAGCAACGCCCCCAGAACCGCCAAGGCGACCAGAAGCAGCAACGACACCACCGGGGCGATACCAATGGCGCCGCCCTCGGCCACCTCGACGGCGCCGTGAATCGCCGAGGCGTAGACCCACCACTTCACTGTCAGGCCGACGACGGTGGCGGCCAGAAAGGTGCCGTAGGGGAGGCCGAGAACGCCGGCGCCGAAATTGACCGGGGCGTGTGGAAAGCCGGGCAGCGCGCGCAGCGCGCACTGGCTGAAGAAGTCACCGTGGCGCTCCAATAGCGCCACCATGCGGCCGGAGCGCTCGGCCCCCTCGGGCGCGGCGCCCAGCCGCCGCGCCACCGTGTACCCGCCCAGGGCTCCCACGGTACTCCCCGCAACCAGGACCACCGTCGTCAGCAGCGGCGGATGGAAAGGCGCGACCACCCAGAGGACGATGCTTCCGGGCATGGCCAGGGTGAACAGCACCGCTTGCACCACGGCCGCCACCGGCAGAATCCACGGCCGTTCGGCCAGAACCTCACCGACCGCGGCCAGATCCTCGGCGGTCCACGGACCCCATAACGACAGGGCGATGCCTCCACCCAACAGCAGCCCCAGTACGGCCCAGCGCCACCGCCGTTTCAAAATGCCGCGCGACTCACCCATGAGCGCTCAGCCCGATCCGGCCTGTACCCCCTGCGAG
>SKJZ01000124.1 GCA_007121755.1 Halorhodospira sp.
CGGGGGTGGACCTCCTAGCGGGGGACGCGGTGAATACATCCCTGTACGCTCGACGGCGGCGTCCATGCCGCCGACGCCCCCGCTAGGAGGTCCACCCCCGCCCTCGGCCGGTTTTTCGAGCCCCCCCTCTAGCCGTCTTCTGCCAGCTCCGGCACCACGTATCGAGCGGCTTGTAATAATGCATCGGCATAAAGCCCACACGACTTATTCTTTTTAACTCTTTCCAAGGATTGCTATATTCCCCGCAAAAGGCACCTTTAGAACCGACGGGGAGGCGGATACGTCCCATGCATACCTTGAGCGGAACGGCCGGAGTGTGGCAATCGCACAATGGGCGCTTGGAGACCGAAAGCGCCGCAGAACGGGTGAGTTGGGCATTGGAGACTTTTGGCGAGCGCATCGTCCTGGCGTCGAGCTTCGGCGCTCAGGCGGCGGTCTGCCTGCACTTGGTTACACGGCAGCGGCCGGACATTCCGGTGGTGCTTATCGACACTGGCTATCTTTTCCCGGAAACCTATCAGTTCGCCGACCAACTCACTGAACGGCTCGGCCTCAAACTGCACGTCTACCGGCCGCGGCTCAGTCCGGCTTGGCTGGAGGCGCGCCACGGTCGCCTTTGGGAGAAGGGGCGCGAGGGATTGGAGCGGTACAACCGGATCGTCAAGGTGGAGCCGATGCGGCGGGCGCTGGACGATCTGCAAGCGGAGGCGTGGTTTTCTGGAGTGCGCCGCGAGCAGGCGCGCAGCCGGCGGAACACCGGCGTCCTGGAGCTTCAAAACGGGCGCCACAAAGTCCATCCGATCATCGACTGGAGCGAGCGCGAGGTGGAGGACTACCTGACGCAACACGAGTTGCCGCGTAACCCCCGGTGGCATCAGGGCTACGCCTCCATCGGCGATTTCCACACCAGCCGGCCATTGAGCGACGACCTCACGGAGGAGGAGAGCCGCTTCTTCGGTATCAAGCGCGAGTGCGGGCTTCACCAGCATGTCTAAAGGCGGGCTCGAATAAGGGGTGAAGATCGAAAACAACTACCGGGCCGGGCGGCGCGCCGCGAAGAGTGCGGCGGCGCCGACGGCCACTGCCGCGACCGCCAGCACTGCCGCGACGGCTTCAACGGAGACGCCGACATCGAAGAGCACCCCGGCGGCCGGGGGCGAGACCGCCGTGGAGAAGACCATGGCGGCGTGCGCCACAGCCCGGATGCCGCCAATGTGCGCGACACCGTAGAGTTCGGCCCAGACGGCGCTACCGGCGGTGCCCGTCATCCCGATACCCAACCCGCAGAGCGCCAGATAGGTCGGAGCGACCCAGTCGCCCTTCCCCACCGCTAGCAGTGCCAGCCCGCCGGCGAGGGGCAGCAGCGCCAACGGCAGGATGCGGCGGGCACTCCACCTGTCGACCAACAACCCGCCCCCCAACAACCCGGCAATATGCGTCGTAGCGAAGGCGGCAAACGCGACCGCAACCCACTCCAGCGTCCAGCCACTCTGTTCGGCGATATGCGCCTGGTGGAAGAAGATCAGGGTCATCACCGCCGGAGCCGCCATCGCCGCCATCAGCACCGGATAGAAGCGCCCGTCGGCAAAGACCTCGGCCCGGCGCCAACTACGCACCGCCCCGCTCTCCGCCTCCGCTTCAGCAAGACGCGCCTCGTGCGCCCGACGACGATCGCCGTGGCCGCGCAACAGCCAGAGCAGACCGGGCACCGCGACCAAAGCGACGAATAGGGCAACGACGACCCAGACACCCCGCCACCCGAAGACCCCACCGGCGGCCACCGCCATTCCAGGCAAGACCGCCTCAGCCAACGGCAACCCCAATGCGGCGATACCGACCGCGCGCCCGCGGGCCTGTTGGAAGTAACGCACCATGGTCGTCAACGCCATGTGCATCATCAGCCCCTGACCACACAGGCGTAGGAGAAAGAGGGCGCCTAACAGCGCCACCAACCCGGGGGCCGCCGCCATGGCGACGGCCCCGGCACCTAGCCCGAACGCGACCAGGACCGCATAGAGCCTGAGATCGATCCGGTCCACCCCCCGGCCAACCACGATGATTGTCGCTGCGCTGCCGAGCGTGGCGACACCGTAGAGGGCGCCGAACGCGCCGTGTGAGAGGTCGAACACGGCGCGGATTTCGGCGCCGAAGAGCGCCACGAAGAAGGTTTGGCCAAATCCCGACAGGGCGGCCGCGAACAGCCCGAAGGCGAGGAGGCGGCGCTCGCCGACGATAAATGAGAAAAACACTCGCATGATCCGGCCAGTCTACGTCACCGCCCGGGCCGTATCCTGCTCCCGCGTCCGCCGTCCAGGCGGCCGACACCCTGGATGGGCGCCCCCGCCACCCCGGACACCGGTTTTTCGAGCTGTACCTAGGAGTAGCAGTCCGGCAGCGGTCGTGTCCTCCGTGACACACCGCTCCGGGCCTACATCCGTGCCGGTTGCTGCCGGGCGTCTTCCGTAACATCACCGTCACAACTCCTATCCGGCCATCCCGCGTTTAATGGCCGTTGGAGCGTGCAAGCTCCCTGTGCCCCGGATGCGGTTTTACATTAGCACCACACGGACGGCCTGAAAGCCTCCATTTTCAACAATTTTTTTATGATATTTCCGACGTCGGGTAACTTCGAGCTACTTTGCGGCAAACCGAAACCGCAAGCCGTCCGTACCGTATTCCACGCGAGTCTCCATCCGGACATCGGCCTCCCCGGCTGGTCGATGATACGATTCGCCCCAACACCACAAGGGAAACTCGAAAAAACCGGTGTCCGAGGTGGCGGGGGGGGGTGCTCATCCAGGGTGTCGGCCGCCTGGACGGCGGCCGTCAAGCCTCCAGGGACGGATTCACGGCGTCCCTGGATGGGCGCCCCCGCCACCCCAGACACCGGTCTTTCGAGCTTCCCACAAGGAGGTCGCGTTGAATTCCCGCATCCTCGCCGTCGGCGACATCCACCTGGGCCGCCGCCCCTCCCGCATCCCGGCGGACCTCGACCCGGACGGACGGCTGACTCCGGCCGCCGCC
>SKJZ01000067.1 GCA_007121755.1 Halorhodospira sp.
CCCCGGACGCGGCGATGAAGCAGGCGGCCGTCTTGCGGCTGATTAACGCTTACCGCTTCCGTGGACACCAGGCGGCCAACGTCGACCCCCTGAATCTGCGCGAGAACGCGGCGCTGCCGGATCTCGATCCGGCCTTCCACGGCCTGACCGCCGCCGATATGGACCGGCCGTTCAACACCGGTTCGCTCTTCGCCGCCGACGAACTGCCGCTGCGCGATATCATCGCGTTGCTGCAAGAGGTCTACGCCGGATCGGTCGGTTCGGAGTATATGCACATCACCGATACCGAACAGAAGCGGTGGATCCAGGAGCGGCTGGAGGGGTCGCGGTGCCGCGCCAACCTCTCCGCTACCCGCAAGAGAGAGATCCTGGAGCGGCTGACGGCTGCCGAGGGCATCGAGAAGTATCTCCACTCCAAGTACGTCGGGCAGAAGCGGTTCTCTCTGGAGGGCGGCGAGACGTTGATCCCGCTTCTGCACGACCTGCTTCAGGGGGCCGGCGCCGCCGGTATCAAAGAGATGGTGCTGGGCATGGCCCACCGCGGCCGGCTCAACGTGCTGATCAACATACTCGGCAAGGATCCGGGTGGTCTCTTCGCCGAGTTCGAGGGCCGCCACCTCGGCGACATCACCGGCTCCGGCGATGTGAAATACCACATGGGCTTCTCGTCCGATATCCAGACACCGGGCGGGGCGATGCATGTGGCGCTGGCCTTCAACCCGTCGCATCTGGAGATTGCCGATCCGGTGGTGGCAGGGTCGTGCCGCGCCCGGATGCACCGCCGCGGCGACCGGGCGGGCGATCAGGTCATGCCGGTGCTGATTCACGGCGACGCGGCCTTCGCTGGCCAGGGCGTGGTCATGGAAACCTTCCAGCTCTCACAGGCGCGCGGCTTCTACACCGGCGGCACCATCCATATCGTGATCAACAATCAGATCGGCTTTACCACGTCGCACCCGATGGACACGCGGTCGAGCTTTTACTGCACCGAGGTGGCGAAGATCGTCCAGGCGCCGATCTTCCACGTGAATGGGGACGATCCCGAGGCGGTCGCCTTCGTTACCCAGTTGGCGCTCGACTATCGGCGTGCCTACCGGCGCGATGTGGTGATCGACATGGTCTGCTACCGCCGCCAAGGCCACAACGAGGCCGACGAGCCGGCGGCGACGCAGCCGGTGATGTACAGCAAGATCCGCGAACACCCCCCGGTGCGCCGCATCTACGCCGACCGCCTGTTCCGGGAGGGGGTTCTGGAGCAGGGGCAGGCCGACGAGATGGCCAGCGATTACCGCAATGCGCTGGATGCCCACGAGGTAGTGGCGCGCAGCGTGCTCACCGGGGTGCGCCACGATTACGCCGTCGACTGGACGCCCTACATTGGCAGCGACTGGCGCGCGCCGGCGGAGACGGCCGTTCCTAAGGAGCGGCTGCGCGAGTTGCAGAACATCCTAGACTCGTTGCCCAAGGGCTTCGAACTCAACAGCCGGGTCGCGGCCATCATGGAGAGCCGCCGCAAGATGGCGGCGGGGGCGTTGCCGGTGGACTGGGGCTTTGCCGAGACCATGGCGTACGCCGCGCTCCTCCAGGATGGCTACGAGGTTCGCCTGTCCGGTCAGGACTCCGGCCGCGGCACATTTTTCCACCGCCACTCCGTCCTTCACAATAAGAACGACGGCTCCACGCATATCCCGTTGCAGGTTGTGACTACGGAGCCGGGCCACTTCACCGTCATCGACTCCTTGCTTTCGGAGGAGGCGGTGATGGGCTTCGAGTACGGCTACGCCACCGCCGAGCCCAATGCCCTGACCATATGGGAGGCGCAGTTCGGCGACTTCGCCAACGGCGCTCAGGTGGTCATCGACCAGTTCATTGCCGCCGGCGAGGCGAAGTGGGGGCGGCTGTGCGGCCTGACACTTTTCCTGCCGCACGGGTACGAAGGGCAGGGGCCAGAGCACTCGTCGGCGCGGTTGGAGCGCTACCTCCAGCTGTGCGCCGAGCACAATATCCAGGTCTGCGTGCCGTCCACGCCGGCCCAGTTCTTCCATATGCTGCGCCGTCAGATGTTGCGCCCCTACCGCAAGCCGTTGGTGGTCATGACGCCGAAGAGCCTGCTGCGCCATAAGCTCTCAACCTCGGCGATCGACGAACTGAGCGAGGGCCGCTTCCACAACGTGATCGACGAGATCGATGGACTCGCCCCGGAGAAAGTGCGCCGTGTCGTCCTGTGCTCCGGCAAGGTCTACTTCGATCTGTTGGAGGAGCGGCGCAAACAGGAGCGCGACGATGTGGCCGTCGTCCGCGTCGAGCAGCTCTACCCCTTTCCGGAAGAAGATCTGCAGCATTTGCTCCGCAAGCGCTACCGCAAGGCCGGACAGGTGGTCTGGTGCCAGGAAGAGCCGATGAACCAGGGCGCTTGGTACCACAGCAACCATCACTTCCTTAATGTTATGGCGAAGGATCAAAGCCTGACCTACGCTGGTCGTGCGCCCGCGGCGTCGCCGGCCGCCGGCTATGCGAAGCTGCACCACGAGCAGCAGCGCGCATTGGTGGAGGAGGCGCTCGGCTGAGGCGGTTCCGTTGCCGGGTGAATGGACCGAAGTGACAAGACGAAAGAGGAAGGCGACTCGATGAGTGTCGATATCAAGGTGCCACCCCTGCCAGAGTCGGTGACCGAGGCCACGGTGGCCGCCTGGCATAAGAAACCTGGCGATGCGGTCGCACGAGACGAAAACCTGGTGGACTTGGAGACCGATAAGGTTGTTCTGGAGGTGCCGTGCCCGCAGGACGGCGTGCTCGGAGAGGTGCTCAAGGAGGAGGGCGAGACCGTCACGGCGAACGAGATCCTGGGGCGCGTCGAAGAGGGCGCGGCAGCTCCGCGAGAGGAGAGCGCCCCGGCCGCTGAACAGCCCGCCGGCGCCGCGCCGGGCGGCGAGCCAGCCGCCGCGGCAGCCACTGCCACTGCCGCCCCGCCCGCTCAGGCCTTCGAGGG
>SKJZ01000064.1 GCA_007121755.1 Halorhodospira sp.
ATCCGGACGGCCCGGCCACGGTGACACAGTCGCCGGCCGCCAGCGTCAACTCGGGCCAGCGGGCCACGGCGCAGCTCAAGTCACGGATTTGTAGCAACGGTTCGGCAGGCATCCGGTTTGTCGTCCTGGCGGAATGTGGGGCAGTATGACGGCAAAGCTGCGCCAAGCAAGCCTCGCACCGGGGAACGCATGTTCGAGTTGGCCGTCGTCGCCCTGACCACCTTCTTCGTAACCATCGGACCCGTCGATGTGGCGGTGGTCTTCGCCGTACTCACCCGGAATAGCACGCCGGCCCAGCGGCGGGTGATGGCATGGCGGGGCGCGTTAATGGCGGGCGCCATCCTGTTGCTCTTTGCGCTCTTCGGCGAGGGGGTGCTGTCGTTGCTGGGCATCTCGTTGCCGGCCCTCTACACCGCCGGCGGTATCCTGCTGCTGTTGATCGGGATCGATATGGTCTTTGCCCGCAGTTCGGGCGCCGTATCGGCGACCGCGGACGAGACCATGGAGGCCCGGAGCCGCGCCGATATCTCCATCTTCCCGCTCGCCACACCGCTGCTGGCCGGCCCCGGCGCCATGGGGGCGGCGATCCTGCTGATGAGCCGGGCGAGCGGCGATTTGGCGGCACAGGCCGTGGTGCTCGGAGCCCTGTTCGCGATCATGGCGCTGACCCTGATCTGCCTCTTAGTCGCCTCCCGCATCCAGCACTTGCTGGGGGTCACCGGCGCCCACGTGCTCTCCCGGATCTTCGGAGTGCTGTTGTGCGCGCTGGCGATGCAGTTCGTCTTCGACGGCCTCGCCGAGAGCGGGCTGCTGGGATAAAGCGACTATCAACAACCTCCGGGGCTCCCCCCATCCGCCGACGGTTCCTCCGGCGGCGGGTTGTCCCCGTCGAGACGCGCCAGGAGCTTGGTGTCCCAGCCGTAGATGTCGTCGCGGTGCTGGATCACCCCGTCCTCATCCACCCACGCAGTGCGGTAGAGGATGTGGATCGGGGTCCGCTCGCGGACACGGACTTCCACCTCTTCATCCCGGTCGAGGAGGCCACGGATCTCGCGGCTGCTGAACCGTTGCGGCTCCAGCAACCAGGAGGCGAGAACCAGCGGGCGCCGGATGCGGATGCAGCCGGCACTGAAGGCGGGCACCTCGGCATCCAGCAGGTGACGCTCCGGCGTACCGTGGATATTGACAAAGAACCGGTTGGGGAAGAGGAACTTCGCCTGCCCCATGGGATTGGTTGGATGGGGCGCCTGGCGCAGGCGGTGGTCGAACGACAGGGGCGCCACCTCCCAGTGCGGGTTGAAGACGATGGACGCCATCCGGTGGGAGAAGTTGCGCGTGGCGCGGTGGGGCTGACCGATGACCACCGGCATCTCGAAGGCGACCTCCCCGTCCTCCAGCGCCCGCAGGCGGAAGTCGGTCAACTCCACCCGGATCTCCCGCGGATGGCGGCTGCGGGGTAGCCAGCGGTGGCGCTCCAGGTTGACCTTCAGCCGGTCGATCCGTTGTTGCAGCGCCTCGTCCACCTCCCAACCGTGGGCGCGGTACTCATCGCGGATGCGCAGATCGCGCACCAGGGTCTCGCGCAGGCCGCGATAGCCCGGATCATCAGGGGCCAATTCGGCCAGGAGTTGCCGCGGATCGCCGTCGGGCAAGACCTCCTGCAGTAACCGCACGGGGTCGTGAACGTACTGTCTCATGCCCCACACCGGGTGGTGCTCGTCGGCATCGAGCCGTCCGGTCTGGAGATCGGCGGCGAGGCGCAGGAACGTGGTGGTGAAGAGCGCCTCCACCCGCGCGACGGCCAGTTGCGCCTCCTGCAGCTCTTCCGGCGTGCGGCCGCGCACCGCGTTCAGCGCGGCCACCATGTCCTGGTGGCGGTAGTACTCGGGGCGCAGGCCGTGGGTGGCGGCGTCCTCCACCGCCGCCACCAGACCGTCCGCCGCCGGCACCGGACCGTCCTCGTCGGTCCACGCCGGACGCGGTCCGTGGGTCTGGTAGAAGGCGGCCACGTCCTCCGGCACCGCGGAGGGGTAGACCTCGTCCCACTGGGACGGGTCCACTGCTGCGGTCAACAGAACCAATGCGGCGGTCAGCCCTTCCATCACCCTCGCCCGTCAACCCGTAAACGCACACCACCGCCGACGGCAATGCACCAAATGAACGGGAGGTATAGCCGGGGCCAGGCCTCTGCCGGGCGGCCTCCGGACGCGCCGAGCATCGCAGGCCGATTAGGACTCCGCGAAGCGGAGAGCGCGCAAGCTGTCTGAGCGGCGCGCCAGCGCCGCGAGTTTTTGCGCGCGCTCCTAATCGGTCGAGAAGCGCAGGGGACCCGAAGGGCGCGTCCGGTGAGCCCGGCAGAGGCCTGGCCCCGGCTATACCTCCCGTTCATTTGGCGACCGATGATACCAGGGAAAGACCGGGGCGATTTTGTGACAAAATCTCGGCTAGAGGGGCCGCAAAGCGAGCCCCACCAGGACGAGGACCAGCAAGAGGCCGCCAACCGCCAACAGAACCGGATGGCGGCGCGGCCCGCCGGGACGGAAAAGATCGCGCAGCAACCAGCGGATTCGAATCAACACGCCCTGCCCCCAGCCTTGATGGAAGTCGGCTCCAGTCTGACCGGCCGCCGGAGAGGGGGCAAGGCGTCAAGCAGGGGTTGATTATCGCCGCCGCCGGTTCCATCTTGGAGGGGTCGCGCCACGCGGGCGCACGCGAATGCAGACGGGGGAAACAAGATGCTGGACAGCAAGACCATCGATGAACTGGCCCGCCGCCTGACGGCCAGCATGCCCGCCGGGGTGCGGGAGTTTCAGGCCGAGGTCGAGAAGAACGTGCGCAGCTCTCTGCAAGCCGGATTCTCCCGCCTCGACCTGGTAACCCGCGAGGAGTTCGACGCGCAAGCCAAGGTTCTCGCCCGCACCCGCGCCCAACTCGACGAGTTGGCGGAGCGGGTGGCGGCCCTCGAGAGC
>SKJZ01000265.1 GCA_007121755.1 Halorhodospira sp.
ACGTCTTGTCGGTTACGACAACGAACGCGGCAAGGGAGACCACCGCCACTACGAATCCCGGGAAGAGCCCTATCACTTCGTCTCTCTCGAGCAACTGCTCAGGGATTTCCTCGACGATGTCACGCGCATTGGAGGTTCAACATGAAGAAGCGAGTTCTGCATATCGAGGTCTCCACACTCGAAGAATCGCTGCAGCAGTTCGCGGACGCTTGGCGGGTCGCGGAAAAGGGGACGCCGGCACCGGCCTACCACGGTGTCGGCTTCGAGAGCTTGCCGCGCCTGCTTGCCACACTCACGCCGAAGCGATGGGAACTGATCCGCGTACTGCGCCGAGAGGGGCCGATGACGGCCTATGCGCTGGCAAAGACGCTACAGCGCGATCACAAGAACGTTTACGCCGATGTCGCCGCCCTCGAAGCTTTTCGCATCGTTACGCGCACCGCCGACGGGCGTGTCGAGGTCCCCTGGGACGAGATCGACGCAAAATTCCGACTGGCTGCGTGACGCCTCCCGCCGACCGGGTGATTTACCACACCAGCCCGGTGATTTGACCCGGTTCTTCTACCTTGTCGATCACACTGATCGGCGTAACTCCTTGCTTTGTCGGTATCAGAGGCAATGGCACAGCCATTGCAAAAAGGGGGATCGGTCCCCCCTCGGGGTTTACGGATAGGAAGAACGGAGATCCCCCTGATGCAATCCCAAGACAACAACCGACGGCGCCGGCCACGCACCGGCGCCCGCTTCCCGGCCGTCGCGGCGGCGCTGACCCCGATCCTGGCCGTCTCCGCCGCACAGGCGGACACCTTCGAGGGCGGACTGGCGCCGGTGCGGGTGGAGTCGACGACCATTGATGATCGGTTTACGGACCGGCGCACAGACCCGTCCACCGCCTCGGTGATCCGGGGCGAGGACCTGGAGGGGGCCAATGCGACCAAC
Organism: Halorhodospira sp.; assembly: GCA_007121755.1. Classification (GTDB taxonomy): domain Bacteria; phylum Pseudomonadota; class Gammaproteobacteria; order Nitrococcales; family Halorhodospiraceae; genus SKYL01. Next base: position 940 of record SKJZ01000265.1, read on the forward strand.
CTGGAACAGGTGCTGCGCCAAGTGCCCGGTCTGACCCCCGATGTCTGGACCGGCGATACGTTGAAGATCAAGATGCGCGGCATCGAGAACCAGCGCTACATGGGCGAAGATCCGGGCGTGGCGGTGATCATCGACGGCGTGCCGGTCAAAGAGGACATCGGACGCGTCAACATCGACCTGGACAACATTGAGTCGATCCGCGTCACCCGCGGCAGCGCCTCGTACCTCTATGGTGAGGACGCCCTGGCCGGCGCGGTGGTCATCACCACCAAGCGCGGCGCCGACATGGCCGGCTTCCGCACCGAAGCCGCCGCCGGCAGCCACGGTTTCCGCCGTGGTCTGCTCGGTGCAGGTCACGCGGCGGACAGCTTTAACACCTACATCCAGGCGTCACGACGTGAGGCGGACGGCTGGCACGCACGGTCCGATTACAAGGCCGAGTATTTGAACGGCAAGTTTCAGTATTACGTCGACGACTTCAGTGATATCACCTTCAACCTCGAACTCGGCGATCGCTACCGCGACGAACACGGCACGGTCCGCGGCCTGACCCAAGCCAAGGAGGATCCACGCAACAAAGGGGAGGTGCGGGGCTCTTTCTCCCGCAACTTCCATGTCGATTTGGCCCGGTACTCGGCGACCTACTCGCGGGACATCGGTAATACCGGCAACGTGATGCTCAGCACCTACCGCTTCACCGATGAGACGTGGTTCTGGGCCTCGCCCATGCGCTTCGACGCTGACGGTAACGCGGTCAACGACCACGACCTCTACAGTCAACTGCGTGACAAGGAGCAAACCCAGCGCGGCATTAAGAGTGAATGGCGGGCCGGCGGCGACCGCCTTGCCGGCTTGGCGGGGGTCGATCTGCGGGCCAACACCTACGACGAAACCGTGGAGGTGCTGAACGATCACAGAACCAATCCCTCTCCCGCCAGCTTACGGACCGCCGGCACCGTCCTTGGCGACCACACCACCGACGAGACCGTCCACGCCGTCTACGGCGAGGTCAAGGCACGGGTCGCCCCCCGTTGGGTGGCCACGCTCAACGCCCGCCACGACCGAATCAACCTCGATCACACCGACTATCTGGACGAACGCGAACTCGACCGCGACTTCAACGTCTGGTCGTGGCGCACCGGCGTCGTCTTCAACGCCACGCCGAGCGCGGACCTATTCGCTGCCGTTTCCACCGGCTTCCGTACACCGACTGTGGGCCAACTCTTCTCCGGCGCGGGACTCGACGAGGCCGACGGCAACCCCGACCTCGATCCGGAGCGGGCGGTCAACCTGGAGTTGGGCGCCCGCACCCATACCTGGTGGCGGGGACGCCCCGTGGCGGCGGAGGCGACCCTCTTCCGGACCGAGCGCAAGGACTTCATCCTCAGCTCCGCCGGCCAGTACGCCACGAGCACCGACGAGGCAGAGGCGCGTTACGAGAATATCGGCGGCGCTCGACACCAGGGGCTGGAGCTCTCCGCCTGGGCCAAGCCGACGGAGATCGTCTCGTTGCGCGGCGCCTATACCTACCTGGACGCCCGCTTCACCCAATACGACAACTTCAACCTGGCACTGGGCAACTCCCGCGGTGACTACCTCGGCGAATGCGACGACGTCACGCTGACCAACCCGGCCGGTGAGTTCTGCACCGAACGCTACGACAACGAGGGCAACCGGATCCCCCGAGCTTCGAAGCACACCCTCAACCTCGGCGTCGACATCGAGCCGACACCCCGCCTGACCGTCGGCGCCGAGTCCCACACCGTCTCCTCCTGGTACGGCGACGAACTCAATACGCTGAAAGTCGACGGCCACACCCTCTTCAACCTGGTAGTCAACTACCGGTTGGAGCCGGGATTCGGTGAGTGGCGCCTCTTCGGACGCATCGACAACGTCACCGACCGGACCTACTACACCGCCGTCTACGCCCACAGCGACACCAATTACGACGGCGTATTCGACTGGGAAGACGCCTCCATCATCGTCAACCCGGGCCGCACCTGGACGGCGGGCGTCGCGGGCCGC
>SKJZ01000256.1 GCA_007121755.1 Halorhodospira sp.
AGATCCTCGCCATGGTCAACCAGCCGTCGTTCAACCCCCACCGCCGTGGTGAGGTGGCCCACGCCCACCGGCGCAACCGGGCGGTGGCGGACTCCTATGAGCCCGGCTCGGTGATCAAACCGTTCACGGTCGCGGCGGCGCTCAGCGGGGGCGTTGCCGGTCCCGGCACCGAATTGGAGACCGGACCCGGAGCGCTGCGCGTGGGGCAACACACAGTGCGCGATTTGGCCAACTACGGCCGTCTCGACCTTACCGGAATCATCCAGAAATCGAGCAACGTGGGGGCGGCCAAACTCGCCCTGCGGACGCCGCCGCGCGTCCTCTGGGATGCATTCATGGATTTCGGATTCGGCGCGGTCACCGGCAGTGGCTTGCCAGGCGAGGTCCCCGGTACGCTCAGTCCGGCTCCGCCGCGGGGAGAGGTCGAGCGGGCGACGCTCGCTTACGGTTACGGTTTAGCGACCACCCCGTTGCAGTTGGCGCGCGCGTACTCCGCTATTGCGGCCGGCGGGATTATGCGCGACGTCTCGGTATTGCGGCGCGCCGAGCCAGCGAGCGAGTATCGCGTGCTCGATGCTGAGATTGCGGCGGAGATCGCCGGTATGATGGAGCGCGTGGTGGAGCCTGCGGGTACCGGCATGAATGCGGCCGTCCCCGGCTACCGGGTGGCCGGCAAGACCGGCACGGTTCGTAAGTCGGGATCGGGCGGCTATATCGAAGACGAGTACGTTGCTATGTTCGTGGGATTCGCGCCGGCCTCCGATCCGAGGCTGGTATTGGCAGTGGTGATTAACAGCCCCGGTGGTGAGGCGTATTACGGTGGTCAAGTGGCCGCTCCCGTCTTTTCCCGTGTGATGTCGGGCGCTTTGCGCCTGTTGAATGTCGCTCCCGACGATTTGCCCGAAATCGATCTACCCGTGCTGGCGCGGGGAGGCGAGGAGTGAGCGCCGCTGTGGCCGCCGCCGCGGGAGTTCGGCTGGGATGGCTGTTGGACCCTTGGCTGCCCGGCGGGCTCACGCGGTCGTCCGCTCGCGAGGTCGAGATTCGCGGCGTGGCGGCGGATAGCCGCCGCGTCCGGCCGGGTTGCCTCTTCGCGGCCGTCGCTGGCAGCCGTGCCCACGGCCTGGCCTATCTGCACGAAGCCCTGAAGCGGGGTGCCGCCGCCGTGGTCTGGGAGCCGGCTCCGGCGGCGCCTGCCGAGTCGGCGGCCGCCGCCGCCCGGCGGGCCGGCGTCCCCCTGGTGGCGATGGAGGGGTTGGGCCAGCTTCTCGGCCCGTTGGCCGCCAGGGCGTGGGGGCACCCTTCCAGCCAACTCGATATCGTCGCCGTGACCGGTACCGACGGGAAGACGTCGGTAACGCACTTCATTGCCCAGTTGTTGAAGGCGCTGGATGGTCCGGCGGCGGTGATCGGCACGCTGGGTTACGGCCCGCCGGGCGCGCTGACCCCCACATCCATGACGACGCCGGATGCGGCCTCTCTGCAACAAGCCTTGGCCGAGTGCCGGGACGCCGGCTGCCGCGCTGTCGCTCTGGAGGCGTCGTCCCACGCGCTGGATCAGCACCGCCTAGCCGGCACCGAGGTCGATGTCGCGGTGTTGACCAATGTCGGCCGCGACCATCTTGACTACCACGGCTCGCTTGAAGCGTACGCGGCCGCCAAATCCCGCCTCTTCCAAGTCGGGGTGGCCGGAATCGGCGTCTTCAATATCGACGACCCGCTGGGCCGGCGCTGGGCCGAGGCGGCCGCGGGGCGGCGGGTTACCTACAGCAACGCTGGAAACCCGGCGGATCTGCGCGCAGTGGAAGTTCATTCTGCCCCCGACGGTATGGAGATCGAGTTGGTCGTGGCCGGCGATGCCGGCCACCGCGTCCGTCTCGGACTGATGGGCCGGTTCAATGTTGCCAACGCCTTGGCTGCCGCCGGCGCGGCCATCGCATTGGGGCATCGGGCGGACGCGGTCGTTGCCGCGCTCGCTTGCTTGTCCCCGGTCCCCGGCCGGATGGAGCGCTTCTCGGCGCCGGGTCGCCCCCTCGTGGTGGTCGATTACGCCCACACTCCGGAAGCGTTGAAGCACGCCCTGGCCGCGTTGCGTGACCACTGCCGGGGCCGGGTTGTCGCGGTTTTCGGCTGCGGAGGGGATCGCGACCGCGGCAAGCGGCCGCTCATGGGCAGGGTGGCGGAGGAAGGAGCCGAGGTCGTGGTGATTACCGACGACAATCCACGGAGTGAGGACGGCGCCGCTATCGCAGCCGAAATCACCGCCGGGATGGCGCGGCTCCGGCCGTGGGTCATTCGGGATCGGGCCGAGGCCATTGCCCAAGCCGTGGAACAAGCCGGACCGGACGACGTGGTGTTGATTGCCGGCAAGGGGCATGAGTCGGAGCAGGAGATCGCGGGCGCCCGCCACCCCTTCTCCGACCGCGAGGTGGTGGCGGCGGTTTTGGCGGGCGTCGCGGGAGAAGCCTCATGGAGCCGATGACGCTGCGAGAGATAGCCGGCGTGGTCGGCGGCGAGACGCCGGAGACGGGGAGTGATACGCGGGTGACTGGCGTGGCCCTTGATAGCCGGGCGGTCACCGAGGGGGATCTTTTCGTCGCCTTGGCCGGGGCGCGGGTAGACGGCGCGGATTTCGGGGCGGACGCCGCGCGCCGTCGCGCCGTGGCGGCGTTGGCGCGGCGGCCCGTGGCCGGTCTGCCCACCGTGGTGGTGCCTGATGAGCCCGCTGCACTGGCGCGACTGGGGGTCGCTTGCAGACGCGCCGCCGGTGCGCGGGTGGCCGGCATTACTGGTAGTAACGGCAAGACAACCGTCAAGGAGTTGTTGGCCGCCATGCTCGGCTCTCTCGGTCCCACGCTCGCCACTGCCGGGAACCTGAACAACGAGCTGGGGGTTCCGCTGACCCTCTGCCGGCTCAACGCGTCCCACCGCTACGCGGTCATCGAGATGGGGGCGAACCACCCCGGTGAGATTCGCGCGTTGACCCGCTGGGCGGCGCCCGACGTGGGTGTCGTGACCCAGGCGGCGCCCGCGCACTTGGAGGGTTTCGGGAGCCTGGACGGCGTGGCGCGTGCGAAAGGCGAACTTTTCGAGGAACTGGGCCCCGAAGGGGTGGCAGTGGTTAACGCCGACGATCCTTACGCTCCGTTGTGGCGGAGTCAGGCCGGGGAGAGCCGCGTAGTGACCTTCGGCGCCGGGCCGGACGCCGATCTCGCATTTCGGGGGAGCGGCGCCGATCTGGAGCTGCGCTGGGAGGGACGGTGGATTCCCGTGCCGTCACCGCTGCCAGGTCGCCACAACGCCGCCAATGTGGCCGCGGCTGCCGCCTGCGCGTGGGTGTTCGGGGCAGAGCCCCGGAACGTCACTGCGGCGGTGGCCGCGACCACCGGCGTGCCGGGGCGCCTGCAGCCCCAACCTGGGGCCGGCGGGCAGCAAATCCTCGACGACAGCTACAACGCTAACCCCGCATCGCTGGAAGCCGGGTTGGAGTGTCTGGCCGCGCTGGAGGGAGAGCGCTGGCTGCTGCTCGGCGAGATGGCCGAGTTGGGCGCGGAGGCCGAGTCCTGGCACCGGAAGGCGGCCGAAGCGGCCCGCCGGGCCGGCGTGAGCCATCTCTGGACAGTCGGCGCGGCGGCGCCGGCCGCCGAGGCGTTCGGCCCCGGCGGTCGGGCGTTCGACGACCGCGCCGCTCTCCTCGCGGCGTTGCGGGATTCCCTCCCGGAGACGGCGGTGGTGTTGATCAAGGGCTCCCGCGCCGCGGGGATGGATCGTATAACGGTGGCGTTGACCGCGGAGTCCACGCCGGCGCAAGGAGGGGATTGAGTGCTCTACCATCTCGCCATGGCACTGGAGGGGTTTCACTCGGGGTTCAATGTCTTCCAGTACATTACCTTCCGGACCATCCTCGGTGTGTTGACGGCGTTGGGCATCGCCCTGCTGATCGGCCCGGCCGTGATTCAACGCCTGGTGGTCCACCAGATCGGCCAGCAAGTCCGGGAAGACGGGCCCGAGAGCCACTACAGCAAGGCCGGAACCCCAACCATGGGCGGCGCGCTGATCTTGATCGCCATCGCGTTCTCCACCCTACTCTGGGCCGACCTGACCAACCGCCACGTCTGGATAGTGCTCGGCGTCATCCTGGCGTACGGCGCCATCGGCGGCGTCGATGACGGGTTGAAGCTCGCCCACAACGATAGCCGCGGCTTGTCGGCGCGCATGAAGTTTATGCTGCAGACGGTGGTCGCCGCCGCCGCGGCCCTGCTGCTCTATGCCACCGCCCAGGATCCGATCGAGACCAGCTTCATCGTGCCGGTCTTCAAGGATGTGGTTATTCCGCTGGGGATGATCAGCTTCGTGTTGCTCGCGACGCTGGTGGTGGTGGGCAGTTCCAACGCGGTCAATCTGACCGACGGGCTCGACGGCCTCGCCATCCTGCCCACTGTGTTGGTGGCCGGGGGGCTGGCGATCTTCGCATACGCCTCCGGCCACATCGGGTTCGCGGAGTACTTGGGCATCCCGTCGGTGCCGGGCGTCGGCGAGGTGGTGATCATTTGCGGCGCCATCGTCGGTGCCGGACTCGGCTTTTTGTGGTTCAACACCTATCCGGCCCAAGTCTTCATGGGCGATGTCGGGGCCCTGGCGCTCGGCGCCGCTCTGGGCATCGTCGCCGTATCGGTGCGGCAAGAGGTGGTGCTCTTCGTCATGGGAGGCGTCTTTGTGGCGGAGACCGTCTCGGTGATGCTGCAGGTGATCTCCTACAAGCTGACCGGTAGAAGGATCTTCCGGATGGCGCCGATCCACCACCACTTTGAATTGAAGGGGTGGCCAGAGCCGCGGGTCATCGTCCGCTTTTGGATTGTCACCGTGATTCTGGTCCTGATAGGCCTGGCCATGCTGAAGGTGCGCTGATGGCAGCCATCTTGTCGAATCTGCCGAACGCCGGAGAGGGGTACGCCGTCGTGGTGGGCTTGGGCGCCACCGGGATGGCGTGCGTCCGCCATCTGCGCCGTTTGGGCCATTCGGTAGTGGTCACCGACAGCCGCGAACACCCGCCGCGCCTGGACCGGTTGGCCGCCGAACACCCTGAAGTGGTGGCGCGTCTCGGCGGCCTGGACGGGGAGGCCCTGCGGGGCGCCGAGCGCATCGTTCTCAGTCCAGGGGTCGACCCGCGCCAGGAACCGTTGGTCGCCGCGGCCCGTCACGGGATTCCACTTAGCGGCGAAATAACGCTCTTCTCCGCCGCAGCCAATGCGCCGGTGGTGGCGGTGACCGGGTCCAACGGCAAGAGCACGGTGGTCACGCTGCTGGGCGAGATGGCGGCGGCCGCCGGCGTGGATGCGGCGGTGGGGGGTAACCTCGGCACTCCGGCGCTCGAGCTGCTCCGTGATCCGGCGCCGGCGGCATACGTTCTGGAAATCTCAAGCTTTCAATTGGAGGCCGTCACCGGCTGGGCGCCGGAGGCGGCAGTGGTGCTTAACGTCAGCGCCGACCATATGGACCGTTACCGCGACTTCGAGGAGTACGCTGCGGTCAAGGAGCGGATCCTGGACGGCGCCCGCTGGGCGGTACTCAACATGGACGACCCGCGCGTTGCCGCGATGGCGGCAACCACGTCGGCGGCGCGTCTGCTCCTCTCGACGCGGCCGGCGGCCGAGGTCGACTACGGCGTGGTGGAGACGCCGGACGGTCCGGCGCTGGCCGCCCGGGGGCGGCCCCTGATGCCGCTTGCTCGGCTCGGTCTTCAGGGGCGACACAACGTGATCAATGCCCTGGCCGCGATGGCGTTGGCGGATCGGCTGGCGATCCCCGTACCCGCCCAGCGCGAGGCGCTGGAGCGCTTTACCGGCCTGCCGCACCGCATGGAGCGGGTGATGGAGCGGGACGGAGTGGTCTGGATCAACGACTCCAAGGCGACCAATGTGGGGGCCGCGGTCGCGGCACTGGAAGGCGCGGGCAGGCCGGTTGTCCTGTTGGCGGGGGGCGACGGCAAAGGCGCCGACTTCCGTCCGTTGGCCAGCGCGGTCCGCCGGTACGCCCGGGCGGTGGTGCTCTTCGGACGTGACGCGGTGCTGTTGGCCGATGCGCTGGAAGGTGCGGAGGCGGTTTTCGTCCCCGATCTTGCCGCCGCGGTCGCCGAGGCGGCCCGGTTGGCCCGGCCCGGCGACGCCGTCCTCTTGTCACCGGCCTGCGCCAGTTTTGACCAATTCAGCGGTTTTGAGGCCCGTGGCGAGGCTTTCCGCGCGGCGGTCGCGGAGGTGACGGACAATGGCTGATTTAACGGCGACAGTAACGCCGTGCCGCGCCGAAGGTACAGTCTCCTGGTCCCAAATTGACCAGGGGCTATTGATTGCCTTGGGGGCGATCGCCCTGCTCGGCGTCATCATGGTGGCGTCGGCGTCGGTCTCGGTGGCGGAGCAAGCCACCGGAGACGCCTTCTACTATCTCAAGCGCCAAGCCGTTTTCATCGTTCTCGCCTGCGGCGTGGCCTTCGCCACGGTCCAGGTGCCGTTGGTGAACTGGGAGCGGGGTGGCCCGGCGTTACTGGTGCTGGCCTTGGCGCTGCTGGCGGTGGTGCTGATCCCTGGCGTGGGGCGCGAGGTCAACGGAGCGGTGCGTTGGATTCCGCTTGGTGTCTTCAACTTCCAGGTAGCGGAGGGGGCCAAGGTGCTGCTGATGCTCTACCTCGCCGGCTATCTGGTGCGTCGCGGCCGCCAAGTGCGGGAGTCGAGCGTGGCATTCCTGGTGCCGGTCGCACTGTTCGGCCTCTGCGGCTTTCTGCTATTGCTGCAGCCCGATTTCGGTACCGCATTGCTGTTGCTCGCCGTCGCCCTGGGCATGCTCTTTCTGGCCGGTGTGCCGTTGTGGCGTTTTATGGCGCTGGTGGCCGTGCTTGGGGCCTCGGCGGCGGCGCTGGTCGTCTACTCCCCCTACCGATGGCAGCGGGTCACCGCGTTTATGGATCCGTGGTCGGATCCATTCGCTACCGGATTCCAGTTGACGCAATCCCTGATTGCCATCGGCCGCGGTGAGTGGTGGGGCGTCGGCCTCGGCAACAGCGTCCAGAAGCTCTTCTATCTGCCCGAGGCGCATACGGACTTCGTCTTCTCCGTTATGGCGGAGGAGTTCGGACTGCTCGGCGTGGCGGTCGTAGTGGCGCTGTTCGCCTATGTCACCTACCGCGCGTTGCTGCTGGGCCGCGACTGCCACCGGCACGGGCTCCGTTTCGCCGGCTATGCGGCCTGGGGCGCCGGATTGAGCCTCGGTCTGCAAGCCTTTATCAATATGGGCGTCGCGATGGGTATTCTGCCGACCAAGGGGCTGACGCTACCGCTGATCAGTTATGGGGGCAGCAGCGCCCTGGCGACGGGTGTGGTGGTCGGCCTGTTGCTACGGGCCGGATGCGAGTTGCGGCAGGCGCGGGAAGCGGGGCGCCGCCCCGAGGAGGCCGATTCATGAGCGGCGACGCCGCCCGCCCCGTCCTGATTGCCGCCGGCGGTACCGGCGGGCACGTCTACCCGGCGTTGGCCACCGCCCGGGAGTTGGCCGACCGGTCCGTCCCGGTAGTCTGGCTCGGCACCAAGGCCGGCCTCGAGGGGCGCGTGTTGCCGGGCACCGGGATTGTCGTGGAGTGGCTGGAGATCGCCGCTCTGCGTGGCAAAGGGTGGCTGGGATGGCTCACGGGGCCGTGGCGCCTCGTCAAAGCGGTTCTCGCCGCCCGCCGCGTGATTCGGCGGCGTCGGCCGCGCGCCGTGCTCGGCCTGGGCGGGTACGTGGCCGCCCCGGCGGGGATCGCCGCGCGCATGGCCGGGGTGCCGTTGGTCATCCACGAGCAGAACGCGGTGCCCGGCCTCGCCAACCGGCTGTCGGCCCGCTGGGCCGCCCGGATTCTCACCGGCTTCCCCGGCGCCTTCAGCGGCGCCGCCGAGTGGGTCGGAAATCCGGTCCGTTCCGAGATCGCCGCGTTGCCGCCGCCCGAGACCCGCATGGCGGCGCGGACCGGCCGCCCCCGCCTGTTGGTGTTGGGAGGGAGTCAGGGGGCGTTGGCGCTCAACCGCGCAGTCCCGGCGGCGGTGGCCGCGCTTGCGGTCGAGCGGCGGCCGGAGATTCTGCACCAAGCCGGGGCCGCGACCGTGGAGCGCGCGCGCGCGGCGTATCGGGAGGCCGGTGTGGAGGCCGATGTTGTGGAGTTCATCGAAGAGATGGACCGGGCCTATGCCGGGGCCGATCTGGTGGTGGCCAGGGCGGGGGCGCTGACGATTGCCGAATTGGCCGCGGCGGGCGTGGGCGCGGTCTTCGTCCCGTTGCCGTGGGCCGCCGACGACCACCAAACCGCCAACGCCCGTTTCCTGGCCGCCGCCGGGGCGGCCGAGGTGCTGCCCCAGAAGGATCTGGAGGAGGGCGCGTTGGCGGACTTGCTCGCCGGCTTGTTGGCCGACCGGGAACGCTTGCTGCGGATGGCCGTTGCCGCCAGGGGGTTGGCCCGCCCCGATGCGGCGAGCCGGGTCGCCGACGCCTGCTTGGAGGTCTCCGATAATGACGAGTGACCGGCCACGCCATCTCAAGGCCGCACCGCCCACCGGTCCGGGCGCCTTCGGCCACGTCCGCCGCATCCACTTCGTGGGCATCGGCGGCGCGGGTATGGGCGGGATCGCCGAGGTGCTGCACAACCTCGGCTTTACCGTGACCGGCTCCGATATTCAGGAGGGCGCGGTGGTCCGCCGCCTGCGCGATCTCGGTGTGCCGGTGGCGGTGGGGCACGCGAGCGAAAACGTGGCGGGCGCCGACGCGGTGGTCACCTCCACCGCCGTGGGGGACGACAATGAAGAGGTCGCCGCGGCGCGCGAGGCCCGCATTCCGGTGGTGCCGCGGGCGGAGATGCTGGCCGAGTTGATGCGCTTCCGCCACGGCATCGCGGTTGCGGGTACCCACGGGAAGACGACGACCACCTCCCTGGTGGCCAGTTGCATGGCGGAAGGGGGGCTCGACCCAACCTTCGTGATCGGTGGGCGCCTGGTCAGCGCCGGCGCCCATGCGCGGTTGGGGACAGGGCACTATCTGGTGGCCGAGGCCGACGAGAGCGACGCCTCGTTCCTCTACCTGAAGCCGGTGATCGCCGCCGTCACCAACATCGACGCCGATCACCTCGGCACCTACGGCGGCGATTTCGATCAACTCCGCCGAACCTTCGCCGCCTTCCTGCACCACCTGCCGTTTTACGGCCTCGCCGTGCTCTGCGCCGACGATGACGAGTTGCGGGCGCTGCGGCGCGATCTCACCCGCCCGGTGCGGACCTACGGCTTCGCCGACGACGCCGATGTGCGGGGCGAGGCCGTGACCACGATGGGCCGCCGCACCGCCTTTCGCGTGGTGGAGGACGGCGGCGAGCCGTTCGATGTCGAACTCAATCTGCCGGGACGCCATAACGTGCAGAACGCCTTGGCTGCCATTGCCCTGGCGCGGGATGTCGGGGTCGATGTTCCGTCGATACAGCGGGCGCTCTCATCTTTTCAGGGTATCGGGCGGCGCTTCCAGTCCTACGGCGATCTGGCCGTGAAGGGTGGTGCGGCAACGTTGGTGGACGACTACGGCCACCACCCGCGGGAGGTGGCGGCCACGGTAACCGCCGCTCGGGACGCTTGGCCGGATCGCCGCGTAGTGGTCGTCTTTCAGCCCCACCGATACTCCCGCACGCGGGATCTCTTCGAGGATTTCGCCCGGGTGCTGGCCGCCACCGACGCGCTTCTGCTTTGCGAGGTCTACGCTGCCGGCGAGCAGCCGCTACCCGGCGCCGACGGCCGCGCTTTGGCGGCGGCCGTGCGGGCGCGTGGTGGGGCGCAGCCGGTTTTCGTCGAGAGTGTCGACGAGTTGCCGGCACTCCTGGAACACCTTGTCCGGCCCGGCGATGTGATTTTGACCCTCGGCGCGGGAAGCATCGGCGCCGTGCCGCAACGCCTGGTCGACCACTTCGGGCGCGTGGAGGATCGATCATGATGGCCGCTACGCTGCAACGCGCTCGTGTGAAGCCGGGCGAGTTGAGAGAGGACGAGCCCATGGACCGCTACACCACTTGGCGGGTGGGCGGCCCGGCGAAACGCCTCTACCGCCCGGCCGGCGTGGGGGATCTGGCCGCCTTTCTGGCGTCTCTGCCGGCCGGCGAGCAGGTTTACTGGTGCGGATTGGGCAGCAATCTGCTGGTGCGGGACGGTGGCATCGACGGCACGGTGATCGTGACCCAGGGCGGTCTCGACGCACTGACCTTCGATGGTCGATCGGTGCGTGCCGAGGCCGGCGTGGCGTGCGCGCGCCTGGCCAGAGCGGCGGTTCGCCGCAGCCTCGGCGGGGTGGAGTTCCTGGCCGGCATTCCCGGCACTGTCGGCGGGGCGTTGACGCTCAACGCCGGGGCCTTCGGCGGAGAGACCTGGGAGCGCGTAACCGAGGTGGAGACAGTGGATCGGAGCGGGTCTCTTCGCCGCCGGCCCCCTGAAGACTACGCCGTTGGCTATCGGCAGGTCGCCGGCCCGGAGGCCGAGTGGTTCGTGGCCGCCACCTGGCGACTGAAGGCGGACAACGCGGCGGCCATGCGCGAACGGATGCAAGCGCTGCTGAAACGCCGCAACGCCACCCAGCCGGTGGGTCGCCCGACCTGCGGATCGGTCTTCCGCAATCCGCCGGGGGATCACGCCGCGCGGTTGATCGAAGCGGCCGGTTTGAAGGGCGAACGGCGGGGAGGCGCTTACGTCTCGTCTCGCCACGCCAATTTCATCGTCAATGAGGGCCGGTCCGCGGCGGATATTGAGGCCCTTATCCGCGGCGTGCAGCAGCGCGTGCAAGCGGCCCACGGGGTCGTCTTGGAGCCCGAAGTCCATATTGTCGGTGAGGAGGCGCGGTCATGAGTATGCCGTTGGAGCCGTCGGCGGCCGGCAAAGTCGTTGTCCTCCTGGGCGGAACCTCCGCCGAGCGGGAGATTTCGCTGAAAAGCGGGAACGCCGTTCTCGCGGCGTTGCAGCGCCAAGGCTTCGATGCCCATCCCTTCGATCCGGCCGACGGTGCGTGGGAGGAGTTGCG
>SKJZ01000169.1 GCA_007121755.1 Halorhodospira sp.
GCGGCGCGCATGGAGGCGGCGGAGCGGGCGGGGTGCTCCCCGTTCCGCGATGTCTCTCTGCCTGATGCGGTGCTGACCCTTAAACAGGGCGCGGGTCGCCTGATCCGCGACGAGCACGACCGGGGCGTGCTGATGATCGCCGACCCCCGGTTGCTGCGTAGCGGTTACGGCAAGGCGTTTCGGCGCAGTCTGCCGCCGATGCCGCTGGTCCGTTCTCTGGACGATGTGGCGGACTTCTGGGGCGCGCCCCCTTCCCTTCACCGATAAAGCCGGTACAATGCGTCGGTTATCGAACAGTGCGGGGCGTCTACGGGCGTCTACAGTCTCAACTCAGGTTGACTTAATTAAGGGCGAGTATGGTTACCATTCGATTGACGCGGGCCGGCGCCAAGAGGCGGCCTTTCTACCACATCGTTGTGGCGGATAGCAGGCGGGCCCGAGACGGCCGGTTTATCGAGCGCTTGGGCTACTTCAACCCCGTTGCCGCGGGTCAGGATGTGCCGTTGAAGCTCGACGTGGAGCGCTCCAAGAGCTGGATGGAGCGTGGTGCGCAGCCAACGGAGCGTGCCGCGCAATTGATCCGTCAGGCGGAGCGGGCCCAGGCGCAACAGCAGTAGCCCCGGCTATCCCACCCCCCGTGGCGGAGGGCGATGCGCTAGTGGTTGTGGGCCGCGTTGCCGGCGTCTACGGCGTGATGGGCTGGGTGAAGGTGTACTCCTACACCCGGCCGCGTGAAAACCTGCTCGGTTACGGCCGTTGGCACCTCGGCAAAGAGGGTGCATGGCGGCCGGTCGAACTCGAGGCCGCGGGGCCTCGGGGCAAGGGATTGGTGGCGAAGATAGCCGGCGTTGATGGCCGTGACGAGGCCCGGGCGTGGATCGGCTGGGAGATCGCCGTCCCACGGGACGAGTTGCCGCCATTGGCGGAAGGTGAGTACTACTGGTCGGATCTTCTCGGCCTCCGGGTACGGACCACGGACGGCCAGGATCTCGGCAGGGTGGCGCGATTGATGGAGACCGGGGCCAACGACGTGTTGGTGGTCCAGGGTGATCGCGAACGACTGATTCCATTCATCCCTGAGCAGGTGGTCCGCTCGGTGGATCTCGGCGAGGGGGAGTTGGAGGTCGACTGGGATCCCGATTTTTAGCGGTCGGCCGCGGCCGGCGATTCGGGAGGCCGCAATTGCGTTTCGATGTGGTAACGGTCTTTCCCGAGATGATCGCCAATGTGGCGCGTTACGGGGTGGTGGGGCGTGCGGTGCAGCGCGGCTTGGCCCGGGTCGAGGCGTGGAATCCACGCGACCATGCGGATGATCGCCACGGCACGGTGGACGACCGGCCGTACGGCGGCGGTCCGGGGATGGTCATGAAGGCTGCCCCATTGCAGGCCGCGGTGCGGGACGCCCAGGCCGCCGATCCGCGGCCCGCGCCGGTGATCTACCTCAGCCCCCAGGGGCGGCGGTTGGATCAGCACAACGTGGCGAGGCTGGCCCGGCATGAGCGGTTGATACTGCTCTGCGGCCGCTACGAAGGAGTGGACGAGCGGCTGCTGGAAGCCGAGGTGGATGAGGAACTCTCCATCGGCGACTACGTGGTCAGCGGTGGCGAGTTGCCGGCAATGGTGGTGATTGACGCGGTGGCGCGCTTGATACCGGGCGTGCTGGGGCACGAAGACTCTGCTGAAGAGGATTCGTTTTCCGGCCCGCTGCTGGACCACCCGCACTATACGCGTCCGGAGTGTTTCGAGGGACGGCCGGTGCCGCCGGTGTTGCTTTCGGGGGACCACGGCGCGGTGGCCGAGTGGCGGCTGAAACAGGCCTTGGGTCGGACATGGTTGCGGCGTCCGGATCTGTTGGCGGGGCGCGAGTGGGATGAGCGCGGTCGCAGGCTGCTGGATGAGTTTATCGCTGAATTCGAGGAAGCCCGGCGTGCCGGTGACGGCGCGGACGGGACAGACAATCGAGGGGATGAATCATGAACGTCATCGACGAACTGGAGCGCGAGCAGATCGAGGCGTGCAAGCACCAAGTACCGGAGTTCGGGCCGGGCGATACGGTGTTGGTGCAGGTCTGGGTGCGGGAAGGTGGCCGCGAGCGGGTGCAGCCCTTTGAGGGGGTGGTCATTGGCAAGCGCAACCGTGGCCTGAACTCGTCCTTTACTGTGCGGAAGGTCTCCCACGGCGAGGGGGTCGAGCGGGTTTTCCAGACGTATAGCCCGCAGATCCAGAGCATTTCCGTTAAGCGCCGCGGCGATGTCCGGCGGGCTAAGCTCTACTACCTGCGCGAGCGCAGCGGCAAGGCGGCCCGTATCAAAGAGAAGCTCGGCGGCTGATCTTATCGATGTTAGAGACTGGAAAGGCCGCCCCGGTTTTTCTAGTTCATGGCGTCGATAGCCCGGCTGATCCGGGAGGACGCGGGCTCCTGCGCCGTATCCCGGACCGAGTCAATGGCCCGGTCCGGGCTCTGCTCCATGCGCATGCGCGTCTCCCGGGCCAGCTCCCGCGCCTCGGAGGTACTGCGCGGCGCTTCGACCGCGCGGACGGTGTCGCCGGACTGGACGGAGACCCGTTCACCGCCCGGCGCTGCAACGTCGTCGCGGCCGCGCTCTTGGCGAGGGCGTTCGGTGCGTTCGGTGGTGGTGTCGGGGGCTGCCCGCTCCGCGCGCGCTTCGCGCTCGCGGCTTTCGGCAAGGCGTTCCGCCTGGACGCTGCGCCCGGCTTCGTGGCTCGCGGCCACCGGTTCCATGTCGGCCATCTCGATCCTCCGCCGTGGCTCTCTACCCGTAGGTCAGTGTAGCTAACTTTTTGTAATGTTACTAAGCGTTCGGATCGTATGGCCGGGGCGGAATCCCTGCCGGGCTCACCGGACGCGCCCTTCGGGTCCCCTGCGCTACTCGGCCGATCGGGAGCGCGCGCAAAAACTCGCGGCGCTGA
>SKJZ01000174.1 GCA_007121755.1 Halorhodospira sp.
ATGCCGAGGCGGCCGGCCCGGGGCGCCGTTCCCCGCCGCAGCCGCACCGGCCGCGGCGAACGCCGGAGCGGCGCGGAACATCCCGGCGCAAAGCAGGAGAGGCAGCGCAGCGGCCGCCCGCCGGCCGCCCCCATCCTCTACTGCCTGCGCCACGTTGAAGCGGCATCCGGGGCCTTCCGCCGTTTCCTGCACGCCCCCTTCCACACTCTGTTGACCATCGCCGTCCTCGGTATCGCCCTGGCGCTGCCGGCGGCCTTCTTTCTCCTGCTCGATAATGTGGAGCGATTGGCCGGCGGTTGGGAGGGGGGCGCGCCGCGCATCTCTCTCTTTCTCGACCGGGATCTCGCGACCGGGGAGGTTGAAGAGGCGGCCGCCTCGCTGCTCGATCGGGACGACGTCGTCGGGGTGGAGACAATCCACCCCGACGAGGCACTAGCCGAGTTGCGCGGCGCCTCGGAACTCGACGAAGCACTGGCGCTGCTGGACGAGAACCCGCTGCCGCCGGTGGTGGTGGCGGTGGTGGCCACGGGGCTGTCCCCCGATGAGGTCGGTGCCCTCGCCGATGAATTGGCCTCGGTGTCGGGGGTCGAACGCATGCGCCTCGACCGGGAGTGGGTCGAACGGCTGGACGCCCTTCTGACGCTCGCCGAACGGGCGGTCTGGTTCACGGTGGCGCTGCTGGCGGTGGCGGTCGCCCTGGTCGTGGGCAACACCATCCGGCTGGCCATTGAGAACCGGCGCCAGGAGATCGAGATCACTAAGCTGATGGGCGGCAGCAACGGCTTTGTCCGCCGGCCGTTCCTCTATGAGGGCCTGTGGTACGGCGCGGCCGGCGGGGCCCTGGCCTGGATCCTCACCGGCGCCGGCCGGTGGGCGATTGCCGAACCGGCTCAACGATTGGCCGACCTTTACGGCGGCGGCTTTCGGATCGAAGGCACGGGCCTGGAGGGCGGCTTGGCGCTGCTGGGAAGCGGCGCGGCTCTCGGCCTGGTGGGCGCCTGGTTGGCGGTGGGCCGCCACTTGGCGGCTATCGAGCCGAGGTAAACCGATCGTTTCGCCCCCGACCACCGCTCTTGAAACCGTGGTCCAGGGTGCCCATATTTTGCTGCAGTGAACTATGATCAGGGTATCCTTGTCCGATACGAGCAGGCGCGCCCCTAAATCAACACAACGGACTGAGAAGAGGTTTATGAGTCAACAACTGGTACAACTGAATCAGTACCACTTGCCTCTGCCAACCAGTAGCGAGGAGGCCTACATCCAAGCGGTCAATCGCATCCCGGTACTCGACGCCGACCAGGAGCGGGACTTGGCCGAGCGCTACCACGGCGAGGGCGATTTGGACGCGGCGCGGCAGTTGGTCCTCTCCCATCTGCGTTTCGTCGTCCACATCGCCCGCGGGTACCGCGGCTACGGATTGGCGCTGGGCGACCTTATTCAGGAGGGCAATATCGGCCTGATGAAGGCCGTTAAACGATTCGATCCGGCGGTCGGCGTGCGCCTGGTCTCCTTTGCGGTCCACTGGATCCGCGCCGAGATTCACGAATTCATTCTGCGCAACTGGCGGATCGTCAAGATCGCCACGACTAAGGCGCAGCGTAAGCTCTTCTTCAATCTGCGCAGTGCCAAGAAGCGCCTCGGGTGGCTCAATCACGATGAGGTAGAGGCCGTCGCACGGGATCTGAACGTCAAGACCAAGACGGTGCTCGAGATGGAGTCCCGCTTGGCCGGCCAGGATATCGGCTTTGACCCTTTGACCTCGCAAGAGGACGACGAGGCGCCCTGGACCCCGGCCGCGTTTCTGGAAGACCGGCGCTTCGATCCGGCCGAGTCGATCGAGAGCGATGACTGGGAGCGTTTCCGCGGCGAAGCGTTGCACTCCGCCCTGTCGCATCTCGATGAGCGCAGCCGGGAGATCATCCGCCACCGGTGGCTGGCGGAGGAGCGGGCGACGCTCCAGGAGTTGGCCGACCGTTACGGCGTCTCGGCGGAGCGGATCCGACAGTTGGAGAAGAACGCCATCGGGAAGCTCAAGGCGGTGGTGGTGGGAGCCTGACTGCTGACTTTACGGCAAATCAAGCCGGGGCGTATTCCCTGCCGGGCTCACCGAACGCGCCCTTCGGGTTCCCTGCGCTTCTCGGCCGATCAGGAGCGCGCGCAAAAACTCGCGGCGCTAACGCGCCGCTCAGACAGCTTGCGCGCTCTCCGCTTTGCGGAGTCCTGATCGCCCTCCGATGCTCGGCGCGTCCGGAGGCCGCCCGGCAGGGAATACGCCCCGGCTTGATTTGCCGTAAAGTCAGCAGTCAGGGGGCCGCCGGCGGTCGCGGTGCCGCGCCAAGTGGAGCGGCGTGCGCGAGTGGGGGCGCCGGTGGACGAAGTTGAAGCGCGCCACGTGGTAGCTCGGATCGAAGCCGTAGAAGTTCATCCGCATCTGCTCCATCTCCTCCTCCCGGTAGGCCGCCAGCGGCTTCTCCGCCTCGTCGCGCCGCCGCCGCTCGGCCTTGGCCGCGATCCACTCCGGCAGGCGCGGATCAGCCGCCAGCGCCGCCGCCCGCGCCTCCAGTTCCGCCTCGAAACCGGCCACATCGCCGCCGAAGCTCTCATCCACCAACCCCCATTCCAGGGCCTCCGGGACCCCCACCGGTAGCCGGTTGCCGAGGATCGCCTCCACCGCGCCGGGACCGGCCCGGCGGGGCAAGAGGTAGGTCCAGTACTCGGAGCCGTGGAGGTTGCCCATGTTCTTATAGTGGGGGTTGAGGATTACCCCCGGCGCGGCCCACACCCGGTCGGCGGCCAGGGCCAGAAAGACCCCGCCGGCCCCGGCGTTGCCGCGCAGGGCGGCGACCACCAGGCGGTCGTCCATCTCGATCAGGGTCCGGGTCAGGTCGTTCATCGCCTCGATGTTGCGCCACG
>SKJZ01000159.1 GCA_007121755.1 Halorhodospira sp.
TAACCTGTTGGTTGGGAACAGGTGAAAGTCATTTCCGTTAAAGCGTTGGCGCGCCTTAACACTATGGAAATGGCTTTTTTATTTGTCCGAACTATTAAGTTATCTATAATTCTATCATTTTAATAGGAAAAAAAAAGAGATTTTAAAAAAAATTCTCTTTTTTTTTATTAATGATGCTATATAAACGAAAGTTTTCCATAATTCAAACCTTTTTAACTCAAATTATAATACTTCTTATATAGAGGAAAACAAACTGTAGGCTATTACTGATAATGCAATTTATTCCCTGCTTTTATTGGAATGATTTCATATTTTGAATTCGTATTGTACTGCTTTTGAAGATATTGGATAGTAGGTGCTGAATTTAAGGCCATTTCTAAGATTGTGTAAAGCAGTTCTGCTTGAGACATGTTACAAGAAGTTGCTAATTGCTTGGATTTTGTATCTAAGTCATTAGTTAAACTGATTGATTTTCTAACTACTCGTTTCCCCCCCACACCTCTCTCCCCTGCTACTTTCCTTTGTCTTAATGTCATAATTATCGGCCCCCTAGATAATTTTGAAACTACATGAGATGTGTTACTACTGTAGTACATCATACGAAAGAGAAGAGAAGTCTATTACTTTAATTTTATCTACTTGGTGTAGTGCTGTAGTGCTTCAACCTTGGATCTATTACATATTCTGTCTTAGTTAATCATCTTAGCTGTTTCAAATACCCTTACATCATCTAAAAGTGAATTATTTTCTATAAGTCCAATGCCAGACTAACTTCTAAACAATTCATTTCGGGCAAATCATCTCTATTAGATATTCTAAAATCGACATCTAAAAGTTTAGACTTTAAAATAAAAAACCAGGTAGCTGTATAAATCAGCTACCTGGTTTTTTTAGGACACATATTGCTTAGTAATAGTAGTATTCACATGTCCCGCTAATTGCGCAACGATGGATAAATCTACTCCTTTTTGGACTAAATCATAACAATACGTGTGACGTAACATATGTGGGGTAATACCATACTGCTTTAAAGTATGTTGAACCGTACGGGTCGCTATACGTTTGTCATAACCTGATAAAAACAGTGCTTCGTTGTCATCATCCCGAGTTTCAAGATAACCTTTTAAATAACTAACTACTGTTTTAGTCAACGGAAGTGTTCTATAACCATGCCCTTTAGAATTTGAGACCGTTAATTGCCCTGTGTGTCCATTACTATTAAATTGAACGTCTGATTTATTTAACATACAGAATTCAGATACTCGAATCCCTGTTTCTAAGAATGTATAAACCATAGCGATGTTTCGTTTGTTTCCGCTGTTTTTAACACTAATTAATAACTTCTCAACATCCGGTTTCGTCAAGAATTCTGATGGTCCTTCTTTATCTATTTTTGTTACTCTACGAATATCTTTAGTAATTTCTAGTTGAGCTGTAGCATGAGCAAAGGTTTTTATCGCATTATATATTTTATTAATTGTTGAATTACTTCGTCCTTCCGCTTCTAAATAATCCATATATGACTGAACATCAACACTACTAACTAATTGAATATCTTTCTTCTGTTCTTCTAACCAATTACAAAATGAATGGAGTACACCACAATACGTTTTAATTGTATTTTCAGAACGACCTTTTTGAGATAAATGACTAGCGAAAAGGTCGAGTACTTCTTCCGTGGTTCCAGCGCATTTTATATTCAATCTCAATTCCTCCTTCTTACCCTTAATGAGAGAATAACTTATTGTTAGAATTTTGTCAAATTCTGCGCAACTTATTTGTAGTTATTAAAACAAAAAGAGACCAATAATAAATTGGCCTCTTATCTATATAAATTAAAATATAAAAGTTATGTATGGTGCGGGTGAAGGGACTTGAACCCCCACGTCATAAGACACTAGATCCTAAGTCTAGCGCGTCTGCCAATTCCGCCACACCCGCATTAAAATGGTGAGCCATGAAGGATTCGAACCTTCGACCCTCTGATTAAAAGTCAGATGCTCTACCAACTGAGCTAATGGCTCGTACTAATGAAATGCCGGCAAGAGGACTTGAACCCCCAACCTACTGATTACAAGTCAGTTGCTCTACCAGTTGAGCTACACCGGCATATTATGGTGGAGGATGACGGGATCGAACCGCCGACCCCCTGCTTGTAAGGCAGGTGCTCTCCCAGCTGAGCTAATCCTCCATATGGTGACCCGTACGGGATTCGAACCCGTGTTACCGCCGTGAAAGGGCGGTGTCTTAACCGCTTGACCAACGGGCCAATAACTTATTACTACTTAACAATGTTCCCTGGCGGAGAAGGAGGGATTTGAACCCTCGCGCCGCTTACACGACCTACACCCTTAGCAGGGGCGCCTCTTCAGCCACTTGAGTACTTCTCCATTTTGGCTCCACAGGTAGGACTCGAACCTACGACCGATCGGTTAACAGCCGATTGCTCTACCACTGAGCTACTGTGGAATATGGTGGGCCTAAGTGGACTCGAACCACCGACCTCACGCTTATCAGGCGTGCGCTCTAACCAGCTGAGCTATAGGCCCATAATGGAGCGGGTGATGAGAATCGAACTCACGACATCAGCTTGGAAGGCTGAGGTTTTACCACTAAACTACACCCGCAATATATGATGGTCGGGAAGACAGGATTTGAACCTGCGACCCCTTGGTCCCAAACCAAGTGCTCTGCCAAGCTGAGCTACTTCCCGTTATGGCGCGCCCTGAGAGATTCGAACTCCCGACCCTGGCATTAGAAGTGCCATGCTCTATCCAGCTGAGCTAAGGGCGCAGAAGTATTTATTCAAAGCAACTAATACTCAATTTATAGATGGTGCGCCCTGAGAGATTCGAACTCCCGACCTCTTGATTCGTAGTCAAGCACTCTATCCAGCTGAGCTAAGGGCGCA
>SKJZ01000164.1 GCA_007121755.1 Halorhodospira sp.
CCTTCCCGCCCCTCTCCGCCGTCCCCCAGTAAGTTGCCCCTTGTTTCCGGAGCGAGAAGCCCATATAAAGTCGTACGTTGATTACGGCGCACCAATGTGGAGGATCTGCGCGATGCCGATATACGAATACCGGTGTGGGGAGTGCGGCCACGAGTTGGAGGCCCTGCAGCAACTGTCCGACCCGGCGCTCACCGACTGCCCGGAGTGCGGTGAAGGGGCGCTGGCCCGCTTGGTTTCGGCGGCCGGCTTCCGCCTCAAGGGCGGCGGTTGGTACGAGACCGACTTCAAGACCGGCACGAAGCGGAACGTGGCGGAGGGTGGCGGTGCCAAGAATTCCGACGGCGGCAAAGAGACCAAGAAGTCCGAAGGTTGTTGCAGCGGCGCCTGCAGCACAACGGCCGGTGCAGCATAGGTAGCGCCGCTTTTCCGCCGAAGACTGGTACCATTGCGGCCCTTCGTAGAACAGGGCAACCCGGGACTTGACTCATGCGCACCCACTACTGCGGCGACATCCGTGAGGACCATTTAGACTCCGAGGTCACGCTCTGCGGATGGGTCCACCGCAGACGCGACCACGGCGGCGTGATCTTCATCGACCTGCGCGATCGGGCCGGCCTGGTCCAAGTGGTCTTCGACCCGGATCGGGAAGAGGCCTTCGCGACCGCCGACCGGGTCCGCAACGAGTACGTCCTGCGCATCACCGGCCGGGTGCGGCGCCGCCCCGAAGGGACGGAGAACCCCGACCTCGGCACCGGCCAAATCGAGGTTCTGGGCCTCGCCATCGAACTGCTCAACGCCGCCAAGACCCCCCCGTTCCAACTGGACGAGCACGAGAACGCCGGCGAGGACATCCGGTTGCGCCACCGCTACATCGACCTGCGGCGGCCCGAGATGCAAGAGCGGCTTATCCTTCGCGCGCGGGTGACTTCGGCCATGCGCCGGATCCTGGAGGACGACGGTTTCCTCGATATCGAGACCCCGATGCTTACCCGGGCCACGCCCGAAGGCGCCCGCGACTACCTGGTTCCCAGCCGCACCCATCCGGGCAGCTTCTTCGCCCTGCCCCAGTCACCCCAGCTCTTCAAGCAGTTGCTGATGGTCTCCGGGTTCGACCGCTACTACCAGATCGTCCGCTGTTTCCGGGACGAGGATCTGCGCGCCGACCGCCAGCCCGAGTTCACCCAGCTCGACATGGAGGCCGCCTTTGTCGATGAGGAAGCGGTGATGGGGGCCGCCGAGCGCATGATGCGGGCGCTGTTCCGGGAGGTGCTGGCGACCGAGCTCCCTGACCCCTTCCCGCGCATGCCTTACGCCGAGGCGATGGCGCGGTTCGGCTCCGATAAGCCCGACCTGCGCATTCCGCTGGAGCTGGTCGAGGTCGCCGACCTGGTGGCCGGGGTCGACTTCAAGGTCTTCTCCGGCCCCGCCAACGATCCGCGGGGCCGCGTCGCCGCCCTGCGGGTGCCCGCCGGCGGGGAATTGACCCGCAAGCAGATCGACGACTACACCGCGTTTGTCGGGCGCTACGGGGCCAAGGGGTTGGCCTATATCAAGGTCAACGATCCCACCGCCGGGGTCGACGGGCTGCAGTCCCCCATTGTCAAGTTCCTCACCCCCGAAGCCGTGACCGGCATCCTGGAGCGTACCGGCGCCCGGGCCGGGGATCTGATCTTTTTCGGCGCCGATCGGGCCTCCGTGGTCAGTGACGCGTTGGGCGCTCTGCGGGTCCGTTTGGGCCACGATTTGGGGATGGTGGAAGAGGGGTGGCGCCCGCTCTGGGTGGTCGACTTCCCCATGTTCGAGCACGATGAGAAAGACGGCCGCCTCTACTCCCTCCACCATCCGTTCACCTCGCCCCGCGCCGCCACTCCGGCCGAACTGGCGGAAGGCGATCCGGAGCGGCTGTTGTCGCGGGCCTACGACATGGTCCTGAACGGCGTGGAGTTGGGCGGCGGTTCGATCCGTATCCACGATGAAGCAATGCAGGAGGCCGTCTTCGGTCTGCTCGGCATCGGTCACGACGAGGCGCGGGCCAAGTTCGGCTTCCTGCTCGACGCGCTGCAGTACGGCTGTCCGCCCCACGGCGGCATCGCCTTCGGCCTCGACCGTATGGTGATGCTGATGGCCGGTGCCGACTCCATCCGCGAGGTGATGGCCTTCCCGAAGACGCAGACCGCCGCGTGCCTGTTGACCCAGGCGCCGGCCCCGGTGGAGGAGGGGCAGCTGCGGGAGTTGGGCCTGCGGTTGCGCCGGAGCGCCGCCGACACGCAGTGACGCGCCTGCATCTGCCGATGAGGGGTTCTCCCTGGTAATATCTGTTACTAACTTTACGGAAAATTAGTAAGCCATCGGCGGAATTGCAGGAGAGAGGGCATGCGGCCCATCACGATGCACGACCACGGCCGGATGTTGCGCATCCTGGACCGGCTGGAGTTCTTTGCTGAGTTCTCTTCCATTGAGAAGATCGAACTGATCAAGGCGAAGAACATGTTCGTGCTCGCCGAGCCGGGGGAGCGAATCATTGAGCGGGGCACCCGCGGCAACTGCTTTTACGTGTTGATCTCCGGCGGCGTCGGCGTCGGCGCCGCCACCGGCGAGGAGGGCAACTTCGCCACCCTGGGACCCGGCGATGTCTTTGGTGAGGTCGCCTTCCTGGGCGGAACCGAGCGAAGCGCCGACGTGGTCGCCGATAAGCAGTGCATCCTCTTCTGGTTGGGGCGGGCCTCGATGGACAAGCTGGCCGGTCCGTTGCGGGAGAAGATCAAGGATCAATTGATTAGCTGCCTGGTCCGCAGGGTGGAGACCCTCAACCGGCAAGTCCACGGCGCCCCCTGACTCCCCCTGGTGATGTGAAGAACCGTCCGGGCGTGGAGGGCGGACCTCCATGCGGGGGACGCTGTCAATACC
>SKJZ01000146.1 GCA_007121755.1 Halorhodospira sp.
GCGCGCGCGGCCCACGTCACCCCCAGGGCCGGGGCGTGGACGACGCCGAAGACCGGGCGGTGGCCGTCCACCAGGGCGATGTTAACGGTGAACTCGCCGTTGCGCTTGATGAACTCGCGGGTGCCGTCCAGCGGATCGATGAGCCAGTAGCGCGACCACTGCCGCCGCTCCGCCGGGGTGACCGGATCGCCCTCTTCGCAAAGCTGCGGCAGGTCGGGGGTCAGCTCCAGCAGGCCGTCGCGGATGTGCGCATGGGCGGCGCGGTCGGCGCGGGTCAGCGGGGTGTCGTTCTCCTTGGTCTCCACCTCGAAGTCGGCGCTCTGGTAGACCTCCATGATCCGCTCGCCGGCGGCCTCGGCCACCCGGCGGACCGGCTCCAGCAGCGGGTCCAGGGCTTCGTAGCTCATTCAATTGTCCTCTTGATCTCGATGTAGAGTGCTATTCGAATTCGGATCGAGGAATACCGGACTGGCGGATGATCGACATCAGTGTGCCCTTTCGCAGTTCCGAATGTTCCGGCACAGGCACTGTAGTCGTGGTTTGACCGTCCCTTTTTTGCATTGCGACATGGCTACCACGCTGCCGAATCGGCTCAAATCCATACCGAGCAAGGATGGCTATAACTTCCTTGCCCGACAGGGACCTTAGCTTACCCAACTGCAACCTCGACGCTGGTCACGAAGACCTCTCCACGGAGGCGCTCCCGAAGCTCCTCTTCCGAGGCCGACTCGAAGAACAGCTCCAGGGCTTCGCGCAGATTGTTGCGAGCTTCTTCAATCGTGTCGCCCTGGCTGGCGACATCAACCTCGGGGCAAAACGATACGTACCCCCCGTCCTCCCGTTCGATAATCGCCGTCACATGCTTCATCATTGCCAAACACTCCTCCCAGACGCGATTCGCGGGCTTCCGGCAACTGCTGACAGCAATCATCGCAATTGTCCGCCCTCCACCCACAGCCGCGAGTGTAGCACTGCTATTACCTTTTCCACTCGGTTGTCATCGCGAATCTCTAACGAGCGCCTCCCCCCGCTGCGCGGTCCCGAATCAGGGACGAACTACCGCCCGGCGGGGCATTCCATGATAGCGGCCTTAGCAGGCTCACGTTGATAATGCACTAAAAACTGGTACCATCAAAAGGATGACATGGACAGTCGTTTATAGTCGCCAAGCTGTAAAGCAAAGGGGCAAGTTGCCACTACGGGTGCAAAGCATCCTTGATGCGTTGATCCTCGATATCAGGGCTAGCGGCCCGGTGCGTGGCGATTGGCCGAATTTTTCGAAGCTCCCGCACGGCTCGTATCACTGCCATCTGAAGAAGGGCAGGCCTACTTACGTCGCGGTTTGGCGGGTGGATGAGAGGGCAAACAGGCGGGTGGAGATCACCTATGTTGGAACACACGAAAAAGCACCCTATTGAAGAGAGTGTGCGCTTTGTCGGTCCGCCTGCCGCGATCAAACGCCTGCGTGAGGTTGCGCGCGATGCGGGGGCCATCGAGGCCGATGAGTCCGTTCCCGCCTCTCAGGTCAATCCGGAACTCGACAGCAACCCGGCCGGACTCTACTTGAGGGGGGTGCGTCATCGCGAATCTCTAAGCCAGGAGCGGCTTTCGAAGTTGTCCGGCATCCCCCGCCGACACATTTCCGAGATGGAGAACGGCAAGCGGCCCATCGGCAAGGCATCGGCCAGGAAGCTGGCCGCCGCCCTTGATTGCGACTACCGCCGCTTTATCTGGTAGTCCCGCGCCAAGTAGAGCGCGGCGATGGACCGCGCCTCGGTCAGGTCGTCGCACGCCATCAACCCCTCCAGGTCGGCCAGCGGCCACGGCACCACCTCGATGGGCTCCGGCTCGTCGCCCTCCCGGCGTTGGGGGTAGAGGTCTTCGGCGAGGATGGCGTGGGTCAGGTGGCCCATGTAGCCGGGGGCCACGCTGAGGGTGCGCAGATGGGTCAGGCGGCGGGCGCCGAAGCCGACCTCTTCCTGGAGTTCGCGGTCGGCGGCGGCGAGGGGCTGCTCGCCCGGCTCCACCCGCCCCTTGGGCAGGCCGAGTTCGTAGCGGCCGGTGCCCGCCGCGTACTCGCGGATCAGCAAGACACGGCCGCTCTCATCCACCGGAACCACGAGCACCGCCCCGTGGTCGGCGCCGGTAAGCCGTTCGTACTCCACCTCGACGCCGTTGCCGAAGCGCAGCCCCACCGCCTCGACGCGGAAGAGCCGCGAGCGGGCGACGGTACGGGCGTGCAAGGTCTCGGGATGGCGGCGCATAGGGGAGGCATTCTACCCCAAAAGGAGAGAGGGGGCCGAAGCCCCCTCTCGTTCGATCACGGCCGGCGATGCCGGCTCGTTGGTGTTACCACCAGTAGTCGTTCTTGTTGATTTCGCCTTCAATGTTGGTATTCAGACCATCCGGCAACTCATCTTCGAAGCCTTCATCCATCCGGACGGCATCTTGGCCACTCACCTCGCCGCTCGCGTCCAGGGAGGTAACCGTCAGGTTGTCGATGCTGACCGGCTCCCGCACCCGCAACAGGAGGGTGTAGTCGTCCGAGCCGGCATTCTCATACCTGAAGTCGTCGACGCTCAGCCCGTCGATCTCGTGGAAGGTGGTTCCATCCGTGGAGTAGGAGACCCGGATGCTGTTTCCGTAGAAATCGATCCGGTAGCGCCCCCAGTTGCCGTTGAAGACAACGTCGTCGAGCCCCGAGACCCACTCCCAGGTGTTGCTGCCATTGCCGTCGACGTACTTATAATCCAAGTCGATCCAACCGCTGCCGAAGACGACCTTCGCCTCCCGGTTGTGCCAGGGGTTATCATCCGGCTCGGTACCGTTCCACAGCACCACCTCAATGCCTTCCCAGCTGTAG
The DNA here is from genome assembly GCA_007121755.1 of Halorhodospira sp. GTDB lineage: Bacteria > Pseudomonadota > Gammaproteobacteria > Nitrococcales > Halorhodospiraceae > SKYL01. The sequence goes on from SKJZ01000146.1 coordinate 2,864, forward strand.
TTGCGGGCTGAGAACTCAATGCGGACATTGTCGCTGGCATCAAC
>SKJZ01000047.1 GCA_007121755.1 Halorhodospira sp.
AGGGCGATGCGCCCGGCGTCGGAGAGCAGCGCTTCGGTATCCCCGAGCAGCTCCCTCAGGCGGTGGCACGTCACGTGAAAGCTGTTGCGCACTTGGTCGCGGCCGCTGTCCGGCCAGAGCCGCGCCGCTAGCTCTTCCTGGCTCAGGCCGGACGGCCCCGCCATCACCAGGGCGGAGAGGAGTGCGATCTGCCCGTGCCGGCTGCGGCGGTGCAAAGGCGTGGGCTCCTCCTCCCCCTGGCGCTCGATGTGCATCCGGCCCAGCGTGCGCAACCGGACCGGCCAGGGCCACCGGGCCCGCAGGGCGGGATCGGCGGGGGGCGGGAGATCCGCCTTGGCGATCAGCCAGCGGGCGTACTCTGGGTGGATGCCGTGCTGCAGCGCCAGGGCGCAAAGCGCGGCCAGCTCCCGCCGCCGAATCAGGAAGGGGAAGAAGAGGTACTGCCGGGCGCCGGACGAGAAGATTCGGCGGACGTACGGCAGCGCTCGCTCCGGTTGCTTGCGGAGCAGCGGAATCCGCGCCAGCGGGATATAGAGCAGCAGATCGAGGAAGGCGCTGGGGAAGCCCCGCCTCGCCCGCCGCGCCGCGGCGGCCTCCCGCAGCGCCTCGGCGTGATCGCCCGCTTCCGCCAGACAGCTGGCCAGAACGCCCCGGAAGCCGGCGGAGAGCACCGGAGCGCCCTGATGCTCGACGGCGATGAGGCTGTCGCGGCAGTGGCTCACCGCGCCATGGACATCCCCTTGCAGCCACGCTTGGCCGGCGAGGAAGTGGGCCTGCAAGGAGTCGTAGAAGGCACGATGGGCCTTGCACTCGCCGCGCATGAACCACTGCATCCACTCCCGGACGGTCTCCTCGTCCTCGTAGCAGATCCCGCCCTGAATCGGAGGGGCGCCGCACTCCCAACTGCGCAGGCCATAACGGATGATCAGCTCGCGGGCCCGGCCGGCGTCACGCTTGCAGGCCTCCAGGTCGGCCTCGAAGAAGAGGGCGTAGACGGATGTGAAGGTGAGCCAGACAGCGCGGGGCAGCGGCGAGGCCCGTTCCACGGCGCCGGCGTGGCCTTGCATCAGGGCCGTGACCCGCTCCGCGCCGGCGCGTTGCCCAAGCTGCCATGTGTAGAGGAACATGAGCTGCCCGGCGAGCATCAGCCGCTCGTTGTCCGGCATCTCCCCGGCCAGGGTCTGCAATGCCTCGCGCTCCCACGGCCCGAGGGATGGGTCGTGGGGGCGGCCGTGGGCCATGGCCGCCACCATGCCGCGCAAGAGAGCGAGCCACAGATGGTGGGGCAGATGCTCGCGGAAGGCCTCTTGGTGGTGGAGGAACTCATCGATCCAGCGGTCGTAGAAGGAGACGTGCTGCTTCTCCATCCAGGCGCTGTCGATAATGCCGGTCCAGGCCACCGCCATGTGCGTGTAACTCCGCCGGGGTGAGAGGGCCTCCCAGGCCTCGACCAGCAGGGCCCGCGCCCGGGCGGTGTCGTGGAGGATCAGGCACATCCCTTCCCACAGGGTCAGCTCCGGATCGGCCCGGCGGATCGCCGCGGGGATCTCCTGAAGCCATGCGTAAAGATTCTCGGCGCGACCGTCGTTGAGCAGCACCGGCGCCGCTTCCTTGATGCCGCCGCCCAGCGCCGCCCAGTCCTCCGCCTGCACGAGCAGGGGCGCCGCCTGGTTCCAGTCGCCCCGCTCCCACAGGGCCTGCCCCCAGCGGCCGGATAGGGCGCGTCTTTTGGGGCCGGGCCACTGCCCGGCGATTCGGCGCTGCAAATGGGTCCGAAAGAGGTCGTGCAGCCGTAAGACCGTCTCATCGCCGCGCTCGTCCGGCTCGATAAAGGCGTGCTGCCGGGCCAGGCGGTGCAGCCGATCCTCCGCGTCGGGTATGCCGGTGACCGGGCCTGCGCGGGTCGCGGGGATAAAGGCGGGGAGGGCGCAACCGTGCAGCAATTCGCGGTCCACGGGCGCGACCCGCTCCATGACTTCGGTGGCGAACCATTCGTCCAGGGGGCGATCCAGCCGCCGATCCAGCGCCGGCTCGCCGCTCCGGCGCCACTGCTCCAGCGCCAGCATCAGTCCGGCGGCCCAGCCGCGGGTGCGCTCGTGGAGGGCGCGGGCCCGCTCATCGGGGGCTCTTTCGCCGATCAGCGTTGCTACTTCATCCCGCGTAAAGGCCAGGGCCGACTCGTCGAGCACATGCAAACGGGCGCGTCCGCGCAGGCCCGCCCAGGCCGGTGGCGGCTCGGAGCGGCTGGCGATCAGAACGCGGGCCGGCCCGTCGGCGATAATCTCGATCACATGGGGCAGCAGGGCTTCGGCGTCCTGCCTCGCCTCCAGGTTCTGGGCGTCGTCCACCGTTACCAGGATGGGCTCGGTGATCCTGCTGCAGAGCGCCTCGGCGAACCGCCGGGCGAAGTTCTCCGGCGCCCCGGAGTGTTCCGGGCCGAAGACCGGGAGCTCCCGGGCGGTCGCCGTTCCCAGGGACGCCTCAACTCCGGCGCGGAGGGCGTGGAACAGTTCCCCGCCCGTCATGCCGCCCTCGGGGATGGCCAGCTCGATGACCGGACTCCCGTTCCTCCGTGCGTAGGAGCGCACCAGGGTCGTCTTGCCGTAGCCGCCAGCGGCGGCGAGCCAGACCACGGAATCCCGGGGCGCCCCGTCGATGGCCGAGTACAACCGCGATCGCTCCACGAATGGCGTGACGAGGCGCTGGATCGGGTTTGCCTCGGCGGGGGGCTCCGAAGGTGCGGGCGCGACGTCCTCCGAGGGCATCGTTTTCCTTGTTGTTGCGGGGGGTTATGCGTTCCGATCGTACTTTGACGGTATCACGGAATCGTGCCGGGGCGAAGAGCCCGCCGCCGAAAAGACCCGCATGGGCCATGGTCTTCTGTAAGAGCTGTGTAAGCGGTCGCGGCTAAGGTTGCCCGCAGCGCTTCCGGCCCGTAGCGAGAGTTTGCTCGCTTGGATGAGACCGGTTGAGTCGAAGGTGGGTTTTTACCCATGCGACCAGTAAGTGAAGACAAGGGGGGTGGACGATGAGACAGAAGAACCGATTCGCGACCGGCGGGTTGGCCGCAGTGTTTGCCTTAGGGGTTGCCGGCTGCGACAGCAGTAACGGAGGCAGCAGCGGCGGCGCCGATGGTGTCGACGGTGACCCGGTCCGGCCCGCGGAGCTCTACGACGGCGATTACCAGGGTCCGGACGAACCGGTGGAGATGGCCGCGGCCGAGGACGGGGCCCTGGCGATGGACTACGCCTATCTCGGCTATCTGCTGGAGCGCGCCATGAACCGCCACGAGGGAGAACAGGGCGATTGCGACGGTAGCGCGACCGAGACCGAGACGCTCGAGCCGTATCCGCCGCAACCGGGTGAGGATTACACCCTAACCACCACCTGGGAGACGGACCCGGATGTCGGCTTCTGTGCCCATCTGCGGGAGGACGCCCCCGTTATCTATTTGGGTGAAGTTACGACCGTCTACGAAGGCGTATGGGCCGAGGACGGCTCCGAGGATGTCGTATCGACCACGACCTATGACGGCCTCCGGGTCGCCCTTCCGATCGAGAACTCCCAGGAGAAATCTCTCGAGCTGGTGATTACCGGCACCGACCAACGCTGGTACGAGGGCGGTGGGACCGACTCCTGGACCGCCATCGCCCTGGACGTGGAGATCCCCGATCTCTCCAGCGAGACCCGGTTTTTCTGGTTCGGAGATTATCAGGGTGCGCTGGACGAACACGGAATCGAGATGACCTTCGCCTCGGACCTGCTGGACGGCAGCGTCAGTGCCAAGCAGACGGGTCCGGGTGAATTCTTCGACGGTTACTGCGATGACGGCCCGATGGACTGGTCACCCCTATTCAACGGCGCGGACGCGGATTCGGGCACCGTGAACATCTCCGCCGCCAACGCCGAACTGGTCGGGGATCTGAATGCAATTTCGGGCTGCGGGGAATACGCGCTAAGCGAGAACGAGGGCCCCGGCGGCATCAGCGGGAACTTCGTCCTGTTCGACCACCTGCTCGACAACTCGTCTGATCTGTCGTTTAGCGAAGACTGCATCAACGTCGACCCCACGAACCTAACCATTGAGGAAATCAGCGGCGACCGCTGGCGGGTTAATTCGGGGAGTAGTGCCCTGGTCATCTTCGACGAGGAGAGCAAGGCCGAAACGGCGGTGGAAATCATTGAACACTACGGCTTCACCAGCCACTGCTTCGTTGATCGACCCGACCCGCCAATGATGTACTGGACTCGTTGACCGCCATCTCGATGCTTTGGGGAGGAGCGGGCGGCGTGCTGCGACGACATGCACGATGGCTTTCTGGGCAGCGTCAACCCGCTCAGCCACCTGCTGGGCGCCGCTCCGCTCGTCCGGCACGAGAGCGGCGTTCTCAAGACCGTTTCCGTCGGGGCGTTGAACCTGGACGGCATGGACGTGAAGGCGCTGCGGGACAAACTGGACGAGGCGTGGGACAACGGCTCGCTGACCGCGGAATTCCTGGATGCTTGGCGGGATCTGGAGCGGGCCTCCATCGAGGAGGGCGAGTTACGTGTCAAGACCTGCCTGAACCAGACCCGGACCGCGCACTTGCACCAGGGTGACTCCCGGATGTACTGGTTCCGTGCGCCGCAGGACGGGGCCTACCGCTTCGTCCACAGCGAGGATTTCAACTTACATGGCCGGGTCCATGTACACCCGCCCGAGCCCCACCGGAAGCCCCGCCAACTCTCCGGTGCGCGCCATCCATTTCGAGGAAGTCGCGAAAGGTGACTGACGCCGAGGGCCGATGGCTCGGCGGCAAGGAGTCTGAACCATGAGAGGAGTGAACCGATCTCTCCTTGACGGGCTGCAATATAAATCTTACGTTGAAGTAAGAACGAAAGCAGCTGTAAGGAGCGCTCCGAGTGGCCACGGCAACCATTACCAGCAAGGGCCAGATCACCATCCCGAAGGATATTCGGGACAGTCTCATGCTGCACAATGGCGACAAGGTCGACTTTGTCGTTACCGACCAGGGTGAGGTGCTGCTCCGGCCCGTTACCAAGCGGGTCGACGAAATCTTTGGCTGTCTGCACAGACCGGGGCGCAAGGCGCTTTCCCCGGCGGAGATGGATGCCACGATCAGGGAGAGAATGAGGCAAGCCGACAGATGAAGGCGATCGACACCAACGTGCTGGTGCGCTTTCTAGTCGACGATGATCCGGCGCAGGCTCAGGTTGTGCGCAAGCGTTTCCGTGCCGCGGAAGAGCAGCGGGAGATGCTCTTCGTTCCGTTATTGGTTGTTGTGGAGGCCATCTGGGTGCTGGATTCCGCATACGAGATCAGGCGGGATGAGATTATTGCAGTGCTGAGTGATCTTCTGCTGCTACCCATTCTGGAGTTCGAAAACCGGGTGGCGTTGCAAAGCGTGCTCTCCTCTGCCCCGCACAACCGTTTCGATCTGCCGGATCTGCTCATTGCCGAGACCGCTCACGCGGCCGGTTGCCGAAGCGTTCTAACTTTCGACAAGAGAGCCGCCGGAAGCGAATCATTTGAACTCATGGATTGACGCCGCCGAACTACCGCCACGCCTGGAGCGACGATCAAGGGCGCACGCCCCGCGGTGCTTTTCAATCCCTTGTCCGGTGGCCGATAATGCGCGGCCGACACACTGGACGGTGACATGCACCTTAAAAAGATCAAGCTCGCCGGATTCAAGTCGTTTGTCGACCCCACCTCGGTCCCGCTGCCGGGTCGGCTGGTGGGCATCGTCGGCCCCAACGGCTGCGGCAAGTCGAACCTGATCGACGCGGTGCGCTGGGTCATGGGCGAGAGTTCCGCCAAGCACCTGCGCGGCGAGTCCATGGCCGACGTGATCTTCAACGGCTCCAGCGAGCGTGCCCCGGTCGGCCAGGCCAGCATCGAACTGGTCTTCGACAACACCGACGGCACCGTCGGCGGCAAGTACGCCGGCTTCAACGAGATCTCCATTAAGCGCCAGGTCAACCGCGAGGGCCAGTCCCACTACGCCCTCAACGGCACCCGCTGCCGCCGCCGCGACATCTCCGACGTCTTTATGGGGACCGGGCTGCGGCCCCGGGGCTACACCATCATCGAGCAGGGGATGATCTCCCGGGTCATCGAGTCGCGGCCCGAGGAGCTGCGGGTCTATCTGGAAGAGGCCGCCGGGATCTCGGTCTATAAGGAGCGGCGCCGGGAGACTGAGCGCCGAATGACCGGTACCCGGGAGAACCTGGAGCGTTTGAACGACGTTCGCGATGAAGTCGGCCGCCAGTTGGAGCGGCTGCGGCGTCAGGCCGAGACCGCCGAGCGTTACCGCGAACTCAAGGACGAGGAGCGGCGGTTGCGGGCCGAGTTGACCGTGTTGCGGATGCAGGCGTTGGACGCCCACCGGCTGGAGCGGGAGTCTCATCTGGCGGAGCGTGAGAAAGCGCGCGAGGCCGCCGTGGCGGGGCAGCGCCGGGCGGAGCGGGAGATGGAGGCGCTTCGCGAGGCGTCCGCCGACCGCCACGAAAAGCTCAACGCGATCCAGGGGCGTTACTACCAAGTGGGGTCGCAGATCGCCTCCTTGGAGCAGCGTATCCAACACGAGCGGGAGATGCGGCAGCGGCGCGGCGAGGAGTTGGAGCAGGTCGGCGCCTCGTTGGCCGAGCTGGAAGAGACGGTGACCGAGGACCGGGAAAAACTCGCCGTCTTGGAGGCCCGGCTCGACGAGTTGGAGCCGGCCCACGAGGCCGCCGTAGCCGAGGAGGAGGCGGCCGGCGCCGCTCACGAGGAGGCCCGGGGCCGGCTGGACGCGTGGCGTGACGCCGTGGAGCAGGCCCGCACCGAGCAACAGGCGGCGGGTCGGCGCGAGGAGGTGGAGCGCCTGCGGGGAGAGGCGGCGGCGCGCCGGGTGCGCGAGATGGACGAGCGGATCAAGGCGGTGGACGATGAGTACCAGACCATCGATCCGCAGGCCCTGGAGCGCGAGATTGAGGAGTTGGAGGCCGAGGACGAGACGCTGGCCGCCGAACTGGAGGCCGGCCGACAGGCCCGCGACGCCGCCGGGGCGGCGGTGGAGGAAGGGGCCGGCTGCCGCGACCGGGCCTCCCGCGCACTGGACGAGGCCCGCGAGGGGTTGGCCGGTGCCCGTGCCCGCCTGACCTCCCTGGAGACCCTCCAGGAGTCGGCGCTGGGCCGGCAGCGCGGCGAGGAGCGGGAAGAGTGGCTGAGTCGCCACGGCTGGGATGGCGCGCCGCGTCTCGCCGAGGGGTTGGATGTAACGCCGGGATGGGAGCGCGCCGTTGAGGCGGTGTTGGGAGACAGCCTCCAGGCCGTTTGCGTCGCCGACGCCACGCTGCCCGCGGGCGGGTGGCCGGAGGGCGGCTCCCTGATCCTCGCCGGGGACGGCGGCGGCCTCGACGAGCCGTCCGGCGACCGGTTGGCGTCCCGGGTGCGTGGCTACGCCGCGGCGCGGGAGATGCTGATGGGCGTGCGGTGCGCCGCGAGCCTGCCCGAGGCCTACCGTCTCCGGGCCGAACTCGGCCCCGGCCAGAGCGTCGTTACTCCGGAAGGTGTCTGGATGGGGCGGCACTGGCTGCGAACACCGGGTGGCGACGAGGCCGAGGCCGGTCTGCTGGAGCGCGAGCGGGAGATCGCGTCACTGCGGGAGGAGATCGGCGAAGCCGAACGGTGGGTGGCGCAGTTGGAGGGCGAGTTGGAGGCCGCGCGGGAGGCGGTGGCCGCGGCGGAGCGGCGGCGGGACGAGGCGGCCGCCCGCTTGGAGCCGCTCCATCGGCGTCACGCCGATCTCCAGGCCCGTTTGCAGCATCGCCGGGAGGCGTTGGAAAGCGCCCGCGGCCGCCGGGACGAGTTGGCCGCCACGCGGGAGCGGCTCCGCGAACAGCGCGCGGAGGCGGTCACCGAACAGGAAGAGGCCGCAATGGCGGCCGAGGGGGCCGCCGAGGCCGTCGCCGCCGCCGCCGAGCGGCTGGAGGCCGTCGAGGTCGAGCGCGAAGGGTTGCAACGCCGGGTCGACGACGGCGCGGAGCGCCTCCACGCGGCCCGCGAGCGGCGCCACGAATTGGTGACCAAGCGGGAGAGCGCCCGGACCGGTGCCGACTCGGTGCGCGAGCAACTGCGGCGGGCCGAAGTGCAGTACGAGCGGCTGCGCCGCCGCCACGACGAGTTGCGGGAGGCTGAGAAAGAGAGCGGTGATCCCGCCGAAACGCTGGCCGGTGAGCGGGACGCCTTGCTGGCCGACCGCGCCGAGATCGAGACCGAGCTGGCCGAGGCGCGGCGGCAGGCGGAGTCGCTGGACCACCAGTTCCGTCAGTGGGAGGCCCATCGTGTCGAGGCGGAGCGGTTGGCCGAGAGCGAGCGTGAACAGGCCGAGCAACTACGCTTGGAGGTGAGTGAACTCAATGTCCACCGCCAGCGCGAAGGCGAGCGGCTCCATGAGCTTGAGCTGACCGAGGAGGCCGTGGCCGGGCGGCTCCCGGAGGGCGCGGCCGCCGATGAGTGGGAGCGGAGTCTGGAGGCCACGGTCGAGCGGGTGCGCCGTCTCGGCTCCGTCAATCTGGCGGCTATCGACGAGTGCCGCCAATTGGAGGAGCGCCAGCACTACCTGGACGCCCAGTTCGACGATTTGTCCGAGGCACTGGAGACGCTGGAGGGCGCCATCCGGCGCATCGACCGGGAGACCCGCGCCCGCTTCCGGGATACCTTCGAGCAGGTCAACCAGGGACTCTCCCGGTTCTTCCCGCGGCTGTTCGGGGGCGGCAGGGCGTATCTGGAATTGACCGAGGACGACTTGCTTTCGACCGGCGTTACGGTGATGGCGCAACCCCCCGGCAAGCGGATCTCCAGCATCCATTTGCTCTCCGGCGGCGAGAAGGCGTTAACGGCGGTGGCCTTGGTCTTCGCTATCTTTAACCTGAATCCTGCGCCTTTTTGTCTGCTGGATGAGGTGGACGCACCGTTGGACGAGGCCAATGTGGGGCGTTTCTGCGGCCTGGTGGAAGAGATGTCGGAGAAGGTGCAGTTCGTGCTCATTACCCACAATAAGACGACGATGGAGCGGGCGTCCCACTTGCTCGGCGTGACCATGCACGAGCCGGGCGTATCGCGGTTGGTGGCGGTGGACGTGGACGAGGCCATGGATATCGCAGAGGCCGGCTGATTTATCGGTCCGGGGGCGCCCCCGAGCGGTATTGCCGATGAGTCATCCGGACACGTTGCCTGGAAGAGAGCGAAATACCTTATGGACCCGTTGCGCTGGATCATCCTCGGTATCGGTCTGCTCGTGCTTGCCGGTATCTATCTCCACGGCCGTTGGCGCGAACGGCGCCGTCAGGTGGAGGCGCGCCGGGAGTTGGCCAGCGAGGCAGCCAATCCGGGGAGTAAGTCAGATCCCCCCGCTGTGGAGCAGGATTGGGAGTTGCGTCCAGCGTCCCACGATATGCCCTTTGTCGACGATCAGGCGCTGGAGGCGTTAGACCGTCTGATCGGTGAAGGCGAGTCACGCGGTGCCGCCGGGCGGCGCGGCGGGGCAAAAGCGGCGGCCGGGGAAGCGGGCGCCGAGACCGAAGAGGTACCGGAGGGGGCGTGGTGGGAAGAGCTTCCGGAAGAGGGGGCAGACGACCCTGGGCCGGAAACGGACCCGCTGGAGGAGGCCGAGGCCCGTACCGGTAACCCCTTGTTGGGCCTCGCCGATGGGGACGACACTGCGGAAGAGGTGGCGGTGGATTCTGTCGGCCCAGAAAGCCCGGTGAAGGCGCCGGAGGAGGGTTCGATGGAGGCGGACGGAGATTCGCTTCCCCTGCGCTTGCCCCCGGCCTCCAAGCTTGAGATCGCCGCCTTCCGTACCGGCAATCCGCCCGAGGCCGAAAAGATCATCGCCGTCCATGTGGAGGCCCCCGAGGGACAGTTCTTTCAGGGCGAGGCGTTGGGCAGGGCGCTTCGGGCGGCGGGGATGGAGCCGGGGGAGAACCGCATCTGGCATCGGCACGGCCACAGCGAAGTGGGCCTGTTCAACGTCTACAGCGCGGCCAGCATGGTGGAGCCGGGCTATCTCGACGATCTGCCCAACTTGGAGACCCCGGGGCTCACCCTCTTCATGCAGTTGCCGCTGCCGGTCGACGGTGAGGAGGCGCTGGACGCGATGCTGGCAACCGCCCGTCTACTCGCGGTGAGCCTGGGCGGCGAACTGCTCGACGCCAACCACTCGACGTTGACCCCGCAGGCCGCCGCGCATATCCGGGAGGAGTTGCGGGAGCACCGGCGGCGGGTTCATGTCGCCGCCTACCGGACAAAAAAGTAGGCGATTGTGCACGTTGCGGCAATGCTTACCGTGACGTGAGCGCGAAAGGTTATGAATCGTTGCACGGGGGGTAAGGTGGCGGAGACGGGGGATGAGCGCCGGATCGCGGAGTTACGCCGGGAGATCGCCGGCCACGACCACCGCTACTACGTCCTAGACGCCCCGGTGATCTCGGACGCCGAGTACGACGCCTTGATGGCGGAGCTGCGCGCGCTGGAAGCGCGCTTCCCCGATTTGGTGACCGCCGACTCTCCCACCCAGCGGGTGGCCGGCGCCCCGCTGGAGGGCTTCGGCACTGTCCGCCACGCCACGCCGATGCTCTCCCTCGACAACGCCTTCGAGGACGGCGATCTGATCGAATTCGACCGCCGCGTCCGCGAGCGGTTGGGGTTGGAGCCGGTCGTCTATACCGGCGAGCCGAAGCTCGACGGCCTTTCCATCAGTCTCACTTATGAGGACGGCGTGTTGACCACCGCCGCCACGCGGGGCGACGGGCGGGTAGGCGAAGACGTCACCGCCAACGTGCGCACCGTGCGCAGCGTCCCGCTGCGCCTGCAAGGCGCCGGCTGGCCGGCGCGGATGGAGGTGCGCGGCGAGGTGGTGATCCGCAAGGCCGACTTCG
>SKJZ01000274.1 GCA_007121755.1 Halorhodospira sp.
ACCGACGCGCCCCTCTCGGCGGCACAGAAGCGGGAGGCGCTGGAGATCGCCCACGCGGTGGGCGACGGCCTCAACATTGTCGGCACCTACTGCGTCGAGTTCTTCGTGACCGGCGACGACCGGCTGTTGGTCAACGAGATCGCGCCCCGCCCCCACAACTCCGGACATCTGACCATCGAGGCGGCGGCCACCTCGCAGTTCGAGCAGCAGTTGCGGGCCGTCTGCGGTCTGCCGCTGGGCTCGACCGAGTGGCACGCGCCGGCCGCGATGGCGAACCTATTGGGCGACCTGTGGGCCGACGGGGTACCGGCGTGGGATCAGGCCCTGGCGGTGCCGGGCGTCACGCTCCACCTCTACGGCAAGCGCGAGCCCCGTATGGGGCGCAAGATGGGCCACCTCACCGCCGTGGGCGGCAGCCGCGAGGAGGCCGCCGAGCGGGTGGTGGAGGCAAGGAGGCGGCTCGCCGGCCATGTGGTTTCGTAACCTGATTCCGTATCGGCTGCAGGACGTGCCGCCCTACGACGCCGAGGCCGCCGCCGAGCAGCTCTCCGCGTTCGCATTCGAGCCGTGCCAGGCGCTCGAGGCCGCACGCGCCGGTTGGGTGCCGCCCCTCGGTCCGGGCGCGCCGCTCGTCCACGCCGCCGCCGGCTGCCTGCTCTTCTGCCTGCAGGAGGAGTCGAAACTGCTGCCCGCGTCGGTGATCCGCGAGGCCGTCGATGAGCGCGTCGGCCAGCGCGAGGCGGCCGAGCACCGGAAGGTGCGCAAGCGGGAGCGGGACCGTATCCGTGACGAAGTAGTCACCGACCTGTTGCCGCGCGCCTTCAGCCGCCACAAGCGGACTTGGGGCTACATCGACACCGAGACCGGCTTTCTGGTCGTGGACGCCGGATCGGAGCGCCAGGCCGAGCACTTCACCGAGCAGCTTCGCCAGGCGTGGGGATCGCTGCCGGTGATCCCGCCCGAGACCGGCGAGTCGCCGGGGGCGGTGATGACCCGCTGGTTGGCCCAGCAACGGCTGCCGGGCGACGTCGAGCTGGGCGAGGAGGCGGTCTTGGAGGATCCGCGGGCCGAGGGGTGCGAAGTGCGGGTCAAGCGCCAGGATTTGACCGCCGACGAGATCCGCGCCCACATCGATGCCGGCAAGCGGGTGCGGCGGCTGGCGCTGAGTTGGGGAGAACGCCTTACCGGGGTGCTCGACGCCAACCTGACCCTGAATCGCTTCAAATTTCTCGACATCGTCCGCGAACAGACCGGAGACCGCGAAGCCGAGAGCGAAGCCGAACGCCTAGACGGCGACTTCGCCCTGATGGCCCTGGAACTGCGGGCCTTCTTCCCGCGCCTCCTGGAGTTCTTCGGCGGAGAGCGTTAGGAAGCCGGCTCCAGCAACGGCGCCAACGCCTCCCAGACGATCTCCAGCATCAAGGGCTGCGCCTCCGCGGTAGGATGAATCCGGTCCTCCTGGAGCATCCCCGGTCGATCCCAAACCCCGTCCAGGAGAAAAGGAACCAACGCGGTGTCATAATCGCTGGCGATCTCGGGATAGACCGCCTCGAACTGCTCCAAATAGGCGGGGCCGTAGTTGGGCGGCAAACGGATTCCCACCAGGAGGACGGCGGCGCCGGCCTCCTGCGCCCGCTCCACCAAGGTGGCGAGGTTGTCGCGCATGGCCGTCACCGGCAAGCCGCGCAGCCCGTCGTTGCCGCCGAGTTGGATGACGGCCACCTCGGGCCGGTGCTGATCGAGGGCGTCGGGGAAGCGGCGGGTGGCCCCGGTGGTCGTCTCGCCGCTGCGGCTGGCGTTGACCACGCGGTGCGGAAGGGCGGCCTCTTCGAGCCGCTCCTCCAGGAGCGACGGCCAGGCGGCGTCGCGGTCGAAGCCGTAGCCGGTGGAGAGGCTGTCGCCGAAGATCAGGATGACCGGCGCTTCATTGCCGGCGGCGGGGACCGCCGCCGGGGCGGCCGACAGCGGTACGGCCGGCACGAAGGCCAGAACAGCGGCGACCAACAGCCACAGCGTGAACCGACGGGGCAGAGGGGTGACGGACATGACGACAGACTCCACGGGGTTGACGGGCTCCGCCGACGGGCCGCCGGACAGCGCGGTGCTGGCGACGCGCGGCTTGTCCATGCGGTTCGCCGGTCCCGACGGCGAAGTCCGGCTCTTCGAAGAGTTGGATCTTACCATTGCCGCCGGGGAGACCGTGGCCATCCTCGGCGCTTCGGGCTCCGGCAAGTCGACTCTGCTCGGCCTTTTGGCCGGGCTGGAGCGGCCCACGGCGGGCCGCGTCTGGATCGAGGGAACGGAGATCACGTCGCTGGACGAGGACGGCCGCGCGGCCGCCCGCTCCGGACGTCTCGGCTTCGTCTTCCAGGCCTTCCACTTGCTGACCGGCCTGACGGCGCTGGAGAACGTCGCCCTGCCGTTGGAACTTGTCGGCCGGCGCGGCGAGGCCGCCGCCGCGCGCGCCCTTGAGCGGGTCGGACTGGGGCACCGGCTGCACCACGCCCCGGAGCGCCTCTCGGGCGGCGAACAGCAACGGGTGGCCTTGGCGCGGGCCTTCGTCACCGGCCCGGCGTTGCTGATGGCCGACGAGCCGACCGGCAACCTCGATGACGCCACCGGCGGCCGCGTCGCCGACCTGCTGCTCGATCTCAACCGCGAGTACGGGACGACCCTGGTGGCCGTAACCCACGACCCGGCGCTGGCCGGGCGGTGCGACACGGTCTATCGGCTCTACGACGGACGTTTGAGCCGGGAGGAGAAGTAGTTTGAGTATCAAAGGTGGCTCGAAAGACCGATCTCCGGGGGCGGCGCCCCCCGTTCAGGGTGTCGGTCGCCTGGACGGCGACCGTCAAGCCTCCAGGGATGGATTCACGGCGTCCCTGAACGGGG
>SKJZ01000099.1 GCA_007121755.1 Halorhodospira sp.
CGCCCGGCATGAAGAACGTTATCAGCAGGAGGAAGAATGCGACCGGCAACAGCCAAAAGCTCCAGTTGTTCATTCGCGGCAATGCCATGTCGGGGGCGCCGACCTGTAACGGCACCATCCAGTTGGCAAGCCCGACGAATGCCGGCATCACCGCGCCGAAGACCATCACCAAGCCGTGAACGGTGGTCATCTGGTTGAAAAAGTACGGGTCCACCAGATTCGCTCCGGGCTGGAAAAGCTCGGCCCGGATCACCATGGCCATTGCCCCGCCGATGAAGAACATCGCGAGCGAGAAGAGCAGATAGAGGGTTCCGATATCCTTATGGCTGGTGGTGAAGACCCAGCGGCGTAGAAAGCCTTCGGACTTGTGTGCGGCGTGCGCGGAGTCGGTGGCGACACTGCTCATGGCTCCTCCCTTTCGCGTCCGGCAACCGTGGCGCCGTGATCGGACGTATCGCTCCGCCCGGCGACCCATTGGCGGTAGTCCTCCGGCTCCTTCGCCACGACCACCACCGGCATGAAGGCGTGGTCGCGGCCACACAGTTCGGCGCAAGCGCCACGGTAAGTCCCCGGCTCTTTGATCTCGACCCACGCCTCATTGATGAAGCCGGGGATCGTGTCCTTCTTCCAGCCGAACTCCGGCACCCACCAGGAGTGGATCACGTCGTTCGATGTAAGCAGAAAGCGGATACGGGTATCCGTCGGCAACACCAGGGGGTTGTCGACCTCCCGCAGGTAGTTGTCCACCTCGCGCGGACTGAGGTCGGAACGGAGCCCGCGCGCCCGGTCGCTCCGCCTGTCCAGCGAGCTGTAGAAGGCGACGCCCTCGGCGTCGCCGTCCATGTACTCGTACTCCCAAAACCACTGGTAGCCGGTAACCTTGACCGTCATCTCCGCCGCCGACGTATCCTCCAGCGCCAACAGCGTACGGACGGCCGGGACGGCCATGACCAGGAGGATGGCGAACGGGACCACCGTCCAGACGACTTCGAGGGCATTGCTGTGGCTGAACTTGGCCGGCACCACGCCGCGCGATTTGCGATGGGCGTAGATGGAGTAAGCCATAACGCCGAAGACGACGATGCCGATGATGATGCAGATGGTAAGGACGAACATGTGGAGGTCGTAGACCGCCTCGCTCATCACAGTGGCCCCGCGGGGCATATTCAATGCACGAAACCCCTCCATGACCTCTCCCCGATCACCGACCTTCCCCTTTCTTTTAGTCGGTATTTCAGAGAGTGCAAACCATGCAGCCAGCTGGGTACGGATTCACGGCGTCCCTCCCCGGCAGTGCTCGATAGAGGCCTTACTGGATAGCCAAGGCGAGCAGATCAACAAGGTAGGGAGCCACTTCCTCCGGCCTGGGATCATCAAGGACCGGTACCCAGCCCAAGCGCGGGGCGGGAAGGCGTTCATCCAGGGCCGCCACCTGAGCCGAACGGCGGGTATCGGCCGCATCCAACTCGACCGCCACCCAGCCGCGCAGATCGACGCCGTCCCGCAGAATCGCCTCGGCGCTGAGCAGGGCGTGGTTCAGACAGCCAAGGCGGATACCGACCACCAACAGTGCCGGCAAGCCGGAGGCCTTGGCCAAGGCCGCAATATCCCGCCCGCCGTCCAGCGGCACACGCCAGCCGCCGGCGCCCTCCACCACGGTGAAACGCTCCCGCGCCGAGGCACGGACGGCGGCTGCCAGGGCGTCCACGTCAATGGTCCGCCCCTCTTCGGCGGCCACCAGGTGAGGGGCCGCCGCGTCCGCTAACGCGCACGGATTGACCCGCTCATAGGGAGGAGGTTGCGGCAGCAAGCTACGGAGCAGTTCGGCGTCGTCGTTGCGCAGTCCGCCCGGGGTCTCTGCGCAGCCAGCGGCGACCGGCTTGAGGGCGGCGGTCGCGACACCTTGCCGGCAAAGGGCGTAAACCAGCCCGGCAGCCACCACCGTCTTGCCGATGCCGGTATCGGTCCCGGTGATGAAGATACCCGTCACGGCCGCCGCCCGATGCTGGAGACGTCGATACGCACCTCTCCATCGCTTCCCGCGCGCTGCGGCCGCCCCTCGGCGCCCCACGCGTGCCCGTAGACCACCTCGTAAGTCGCCGGGATGCTCCCGTCGTCCCGCCGGAACGCCATGGCGTAGGCCGCCTCGACCCGGGCCAAGCGGTGTGGCGAGCAGAGGCCGCGGGAGCGGCCGGCGGTGGCGTTTCCGGCCCCCAGCGCCTTGAGTTCGCGCATGACCTCCCGCGGCTGCCGGTAGGTCAGCGTGAACAGGTCCGTGTCGAGCACCGGATCGGAAAATCCGGCCTGCAGCATGGCGTCGCCGATCCGTTGGACATCGGGGAAGAGACTGACGTGGGTGTAGTCGTCGACCTCGCCCCAGGCAGTCCGCAGCTCACGGAGGGTGAGCGGGCCGAAGGTGGTGAACATCACCGCCCCGCCGGGAGCCGTGACGCGCTGCATCTCCCCCAGGGCGGCCTCCGGATCGGTCGCCCACTGCAGCGTCAGATTGGAAAAGACCAGATCGAAGCTGTCATCGGCGAAAGGCAGCCGCTGCATATCGGCGCGGACGCAGTGGAGCCGCCGGAACCAGGGCGCCCGGCGGCGCGCCCGCCGCAGCATCTCCGGCGCCACGTCGACGGCCACCACCGGGGTCCGCCGGTAGCGGCGCATCAATTCGCCGGTGTGCCGCCCCGTCCCGGCGCCGATGTCGAGAACCCGGCGCGGCTTCATCAGGAGGGCGTCGAGACGCTCGCTCAGCCGATCCCCCACCTCCCGCTGCAACACCGCCACTTCGTCGTACCGGGGCGCCGCCGCGTTGAAGGCGCGGCTCACGCTGCGCCGGTCCAAGCGGTGCCGTGGGTCATCAGTCACATCGGCCTCCTTCAAACAG
>SKJZ01000008.1 GCA_007121755.1 Halorhodospira sp.
AGGACAAGATCCGCGATGGCGAGGTCCACGAACTGAAGGAGATCATGGCCAAGTCGGAGGAGATGGGGATGCAGACCTTCGACCGCCACCTCCACCGGCTCTACCGGCAGGGGCGGATCTCTTACGAAAGCGCGTTGGCCCACGCCGACTCGGCCAACGAAGTGCGCCTGATGGCCAAGCTTGAGGGCGGGGGCGACGGTGGCGAGGGGCGTCGTCCGCCCGATACGCCGGACCTGAGCTTGGTGGACGACTGAGTGAAGATCATTTCCTACACGATCAGTGGTTTTGATGCGTCGCAATAATCTACCGTGCTACACTTGTGGGAAATAAGCAAGAAGACTTGAGCGACCGCCATGCGTCTACTTCTCGGGATCGGCTTGGCGACGGCTGGCGTTGTGACCGCCGCTGCAGTGGCTACGTACTTGGAGCAGCCCCCCGCCGGTTGGTACCGCGAGACGGCCGGTTTGGTGTCACCGCCGGTGGCCGAAGTGCCTCGTGCCGCCTGTGTGGTGGAGGACGACCCGTTCGGCAAGCCGGGGATTCCCCGGCCGTCGTTGCTCACCGAAGGGGATGCGCCGGTGCGGGACGGGGAGTACGCCCGCGCCGCGACACGCCTCGGTTCCAATCACGCCATTGCCCGTGAACAACTGGATCGGATTATCGCCGAGGCGACCGCCGCCACCGGCCTGGAGCATCAGTTGATCTACGCCGTGGTGCGCACCGAGAGCGACTACCGCCCGGCGGTGGTCAGCCGCGTCGGCGCCGTTGGCTTGATGCAGGTACGGCCGATGGCCGCTGCCGATGTCGCCTCACGGATTCCGGAACTGCAGGAGCGGCTGCAGCGCGAGGAGATCGGCCCGGAAGTGCTGGCCGATCCCCGGCTCAACGTCCTGCTGGGCAGCCACTATCTGGCCCACCTCCACGCCCACTACGCCCGCTACGGGGAGCCGATGCAGCTCTGGTTGGCATTGGCGGCGTACAATTGGGGCGTCGGGAACGTTCACCGGCAGATTACTTCCAACCCGAATCTACGCACGCTGGAAGATCTGCGCTGGCTGCTGTACCGGCATGCGCCGAATGAGACGCGCGCCTTCATTCACCGGGTACTGCACCGGAGCGGTTTGGCCGGGGAGATGACGTAGGCCGCCGCACTCTTAGAGAGTGGCCGTCGAGGCAACGTCTCGCTACCAGAGCGGCGTCACCGTGGTCGATGCGGCGGTGTTCCTTCAATAGAGCAACTGGAACATCCGCTGCCGGTAGCGTCGGGCCGAAGGGTGGTCGGGGCCGAGGATATTGAAGATTTCCAACAGCATCTCGCGAGCCTCGGTAACCCGCTCACGGTCTTTTTGAAAGACGGTTAACAGCAGGTCCATCGCGCTGTCCGCCTCTCCTGCTACCACCCGGTGGACCGCCAGCCCAATGCTAGCCTCGCCGTCGGCTGGATCTGCCGCCACCCGGCGCTCCAGCTCCGCTGCGCCGGGCAGTGCTTGGGCACGTTCGGCGAAAGCGCGGCGAGCCTTGATCCCCCGCGCCCGTTCATCGGAGCGGGCCGGCTCCGGCAAATCTTCCACCAGCTTTTCCGCCTCGTCCTGCGCGCCGGTCTGCATCAGCGCGCGGGCCAGTTCAATGACCACCTCGTGATTGTCAGGCTGCTGCGTCCGCGCCGCCCGTAGATATGCGATCGCACCCGCGGCGTCGCCGGCGGCCAGCAACTCCTTCGCCTGCTCCATGGGGTCGGCTTGGGGCTGCTCCACGTGTTTATCGAGAAAGGCGCGTACCTCGCCTTCCGGTAACGCGCCCATAAACTGATCCGCCGGTTGGCCGTCCTTGACCAGCAATACCGTCGGCAGGCTCTGCACACCGACCTGCATCGCCAGTGCTTGCTCCACGTCGCAGTTGACCTTGGCTACGATGAAAGCCCCCCGGTACTCTTCAGCCAACTTCTCCAAGATTGGGCCCAGGGTCTTGCACGGCTGGCACCAGTCGGCCCAGAAATCCAAAAGAACCGGCTGCCGCTGCGAGCCCTCCATGACCACTTCGTTGAAGTTCTCGGCAGTGACGTCGACGACGTAGGGTGATGCACTCAAGGCTGCCTCCGCTGGCTGTCATCCGGTTTTTTCGGACCCGAATTGTAGCAGGGTGGACGTACCGTGGAGCAAAGCGTGGTGCTCCAAGTGCGGCGTCGGCCTTGTCGATGTATTAGGCGGGGGTGCGTCTCGTCATGCGGCGCCCAAAAAAAGAGGCGCCCCCCGGGGGGAAAGGGCGCCGAACTCGGGATACTGGATAATTCCGTTCCCTTTAATCGAATCGTGGCTGTTTTAGTTGGTGACCGGGTTGACTTGGCAATCGATTGAGTCGCCGTCATCGTCGGTCAGCGTCACCAAGCCGATATCGTCTTCGCCTCCAGCACCAGCAAGAGCGAACTGGTTGGTATCGAAGCCGTCCACGAGGTCCTCTGCAGTGTCGTTATCGCAGGCGATGTTTTCAATGCAGTCGTCGGGGTCGCCCACACCGGCACAAGCGGCTTGGTTCAGTGTGTTGGCAGTACGCAGGGAGGCAGCCTGGGCGTTCCGGGCGGCGTTCTCCGCGTCTTCTCCCAGATCCATAAAGCGCGGCACGGCCACCGCGGCCAGGACGCCAAGGATGATAATGACGATCACCAACTCGATCATCGTGAAACCCGCCTGGCGGGTTCTGCGTGATTCACTCTGTTGCATCGTGTGCTCTCCTGGGTTCAAACGGAGCCGCGGCCCCGGTATTGTCGGGACGCCGCGCCGGGACGGGTGCGCAACCCGCCGCCGGTCGGCGTCACTCTGTACGCTACTCGAAATCCCTTACAATGTAAAAACCTTTTTTTAAAAGGTGAAATGGTTCACTCAACGCG
>SKJZ01000187.1 GCA_007121755.1 Halorhodospira sp.
ATCGGACGGCGGCTTCTCCCGGTACGCCGCCTGCCCCACGCCTTCGCCTTCGGCCTGGTTTGGGGTTGGCTGCCGTGCGGGTTAATTTACTCGGCGTTGATCTACACCTTGGGCGCCGGCGGGGCGCTGCAGGGCGCAGGATTCATGCTGTTCTTCGGCCTGGGAACTTTACCATCCGTGGTCGCGGCCGGCGCCGCAACCGGAGCGTTGCTGTCCTGGATACGGCAGCCGAACGTCCGGCGGTTCTTCGGCGTAGCCATCATCGTCACCGCGGTGGCCATGCCATTAGTGCACCACTTCGATCTCTTGGGCCACGGCGAGCATCGGCACGACGCTACCGAACACGCGCACCAGCCCAGGGATTTGCACGGCGAAGACGGGCAACAGCACGATCATGTGAACCAAGACCACGGATCGGAGCATAGTCACTAGGGGAAGCTCGAAAAGCCGCCCGTGGCCGGATAAGGCCTTAACGCGCGGCGGAGCGAACCGGCGCCTCCACCGTCTTCCGGCTACCGTCATCGAAGTTGAGAACAAGGTAGACCACCTCGCCACGGGTGAGGGGACGGCGCAGATCGACCAACATCAGCCTCGGCCCCCCGGACTGCAGGGTGACAGACTCATCGGGAGGCAGGTAGAGGGTCTGCACCCGGCGCGCTTGATATACGCCGCCGTGAACAACCGTAGCGTGAAGCATGGCGTCCACGGCCGCATCGGTGTAGACCGACAACAGTTGGAATGAATCGCCCGCCGTATTGTGGAGCGCCATCTCCGCATCCGCCGTACCCTCTCCAGGCAGCGACTCTCCGACCCAGACCCACTTCACTTCCACCGCCTCGGCGGCGGTCGGCGGCTCCGGCTCCTTGTCCTCGGCGGACGGATCAGGAATACCGACGATCCGCTCCTCGGCCACCGGCTGCTCCCGAAGCCGCCGCCGTCGCTCGTCCATATGGCGATCACGCTCTTCCAGGATGCGCTCCACCTCGACAGCACTGCGGCGCAACAGATCCACCGGCTCCCGGTCCGGGCCGAGCAGAGGCAACCGGACACCACTGTGCCGGCTTGAGGACGAATCGGCATAGATCGTGCCGGCCGGTGTCCAAAGCAGCGCGGCAACGACTACAGCGATGGTCGGCGATCTGGCCATGCACCAACTCCGGGTCAATGGCGGCTCCACATCCCCCGTGGCCACATCCGGCAACGGAGCGGCAATCCTCCTCGCGACGGCGGAGCAGGATCAGCCTTTGCTTCTATGGGCCGCTCCCCGTATATCGGCTGATCGACCCCAACCTTGAACCGGACCGTGTCTAGCCGGGGCGAAGCATTCGGAACCACGTCCAGACGTTCAGCAGAGACGCCAACGACTGCGCGACGTAGGTCAACGCCGCCGCCGTCAGGATACGCCGGGCGTGAAACCGGTCGCCACGGCGCAAATGCCCTGAACGCTCCAACAGTGGCATGGCACGCCCGAAACTGGCGTCCCACTCGGTCGGCAGCGTCACCAGGTGGACCAACGCGCCCGAGCCGACACTGAGCAGGCCACCCAGAACCATCAGTAGCGCCACGCCGGGAGCACGAGTCATCCCGGCCACCACCGGCATGGCCATCAGCATGCCGGCCCCCAACTGCTGGGTGCGCCGTGTCGCCTTTACCAAACGTTGACGCCACAGCAAGGGTCCGTAACCGGCCGCGTGTTGCACAGCGTGGCCCACCTCATGGGCGGCGATGGTCACCGCCGTCAATGAACGGCCACTGTAGTGCTGTGGCGAAAGCCGGACCGCCCCGGCATCGGGATCGTAGTGGTCGCCGCTCTCGGTGGTCTCGACGGTGATGTCGCCGAGCCGCAACCCGTGCAACAGATCCCTCGCCAGCTCCCCTCCGGTCAACGGATAGCGATCGGTCGGTTCGCTGTACCGCGCCATAACACGCCGCACCCAGAGACTGGGGCCGAAGATCGCACCCAACAGCGCTAGCAGCAGGATGATATAGGCCATGGCTCCATTCTCTCAAAAAGCGACAACCGTCCCATACATGAATATGACAGGGCATTCACTTATCACCATCCGGACGGTATACTAATGCTGCATAGCAACATAGAGAGGCCTTTATATGTATACCGCATTGGTCAGCCCCGATTACGCGGAACGTTTCGGTCAAGCCGTGACAGTGGCCGGCGGCTTCATCGCCCACGGACTGATATCACCTTACCGGGAAGAGACACCCGGCAACGGTTGGTTCTTCGCCTTGCTGCCGGGACAACCGGAATCGGCGGATCAGGCCTCGGTGCAACCGCTTCCCGCGAGCCAGGTGGAGCGGATCCTCCAAGAGGAGAAGCAACGCTATCTGGAGTTGTCCCGCGACGAGAACGATCCGGTCTGGGATGATGCCGCGTCGGTGGTGACCGACATGCTCCACTGTTTGCGCCGTGCCGAGATCACCGGCCCCAACGCCGGTGTGCAGCCGCGCGAACACGCCGCCGGGAGCTGAACCGCGTACTTCCTGGCACCCCCTCGCCTTCCACATCGGCGGGTTCCAGCGCCAATTCCAGCTCGGTCGGGACAGGAAGCCCCGCCGGATGGTTGGCGTCGCGCCCCAGAAAGACATCCCGGTAAGACGTGTAGAGCACCGCACCGAGCAGCGGCGCCAAAAACGGACCCGCCCACCCGGCGGTGGCCATCAACACCGCGACGGCAACCATGAACAACCCGAGCAATCCGGTCATGGCCACCGGATTGATGCGGTAGGCGCGCGTGCTGACCACCGCGGAGTGCACCGGCGGTGCCGCGTGGAGAATCACCATCGGCAACAGAAACCACTGCCCGAAGACGAGCATGCCGAGCCCCGCCCCCAACAGGGCCGATCCTAAAACCCCGCCAATGACCAATACCGGCCCCAATAGCACGCGAGTCAACGGGTCCGGCGCCGGCGCCCCGGTCTCCAGACGGGGCTCATAGAGGCCGAGCCCCTCCACTGCCTCGGCAAATGAGAGCTGCAGCGGATCGAAAAGCACCGGGACCAATACACCGTAGGCGGCAAACAGCGCCGCCGCGACTGTTACCGCCACTGCGGCGTCGAGATTGGCCGGCAGGATAAAGCCGATACGGACGGAGCGATTGTAATCGATGGCCAAGGCCAACCGAATAAAGAGCACCAGCGCCACTGTGGCGACCACCAGGGTCAACAGGGTCCGCACCGGCCCCCAGACCGTGAGATGCGCCACCCAGTGGACAGCGACCACCGTCGCCAAATAGCCGGCCACCGGCCCCGGCCGCCGCAGCAAGAGGGCCACCGCCTCCCGGATCCAATGCATCCAGGCATTCGGTTCAGTCTGCCGCGGCCCCAAGACGGACAAGGTCAATACTCCGGCTGGCCCGGCCCGCCCGCGGGCCGGGGGAGTTTGGTACCGCTACGGCGCCCTGCGTTTCGCACCGGCGCCCCCGCTGGATCACCGCCCCTCGTCGTCAAAGAGATCGAGGTCGGTTACCGCACCGAGGCTTGCCGATGAGGCCAAACGGGCGTACTTGGCCAACACACCGCGCCGGTAGCGCGGCTCCGGCCGGCGCCACCGTGCCCGGCGCGCGGCCAACTCCTCATCATCGATCTCCAATTGCAGCAGGTTGCGATCGGCGTCGATGGTGATTGTATCGTCCTCTTCCACCAGCCCGATCACTCCACCCTCATAGGCCTCGGGCGAGACGTGGCCGACCACCATGCCGTAGGTTCCCCCGGAGAAGCGCCCGTCGGTAATCAAACCGACCGAGTCGCCCAATCCCTTGCCGATAATGGCAGCCGTCGGCGCGAGCATCTCCCGCATTCCGGGACCACCCTTCGGGCCCTCGTAACGCACCACGACAACATCCCCGGCCCCGACCTTGTCATCGAGGATGGCCGCCAAGCACTCCTCCTCGGAATCGAAGACCCGGGCCGGGCCGCTGATCCGCCGCTGCTTGATCCCGGTGATCTTGGCCACGGCCCCCTCCTCCGCGAGATTGCCGCGCAGAATGGCCAAGTGGCCCTCGGCATAGAGCGGGCGGTCGAACGGCAGAATGATCTCCTGATCCGCAGACGGGGTGGCCGGCAGGTGGGCCAACTGCTCGGCCAGGGTCCGGCCGGTAATGGTACGGCACTCCCCGTGAAGCAGCCCCCGCTCCAGCAGCATCTTCATCACCTGCGGAGTGCCGCCGACCTCGTGAAACTCGGAGGTGACGAACCGGCCGGACGGCTTGAGGTCGCAGAGCACCGGAACCTTGTGGCGAATGGCCTCCACGTCGTCGATGGAGAGCGGCACCTCGGCGGCGCTGGCGATCGCCAGCAGGTGGAGTACCGCGTTGGTCGAACCGCCGAGGGCCATGACCACCGCGATGGCGTTTTCGAACGCCTCGCGCGTCATGATATCGCGCGGCAACCGCTGGTGGCGGATGGCGTCGACCAACACCTCGGCGGCGGCGTCCGCCACCTCCAACGCCTCGTGGTCCTCGGCCGAGACCGTCGACGACCCCATCAGGCTCATGCCCATCGCCTCGAAGGCGCTGGACATGGTGTTGGCGGTGTACATGCCGCCGCAGGCGCCGGCGCCGGGACAGGCACTGCGCTCGACGCCCTTCAAATCCTCCTCGGAGAGCTTGCCGGCGTTGTACTGCCCCACCGCCTCGAACGCGCTGACGATGGTCAGATTCTCGCCCTTGTAGTGGCCGGGCTTGATGGTGCCGCCGTAGACAAAGAGCCCCGGTATGTTGAGCCTGGCGAGGGCGATCATCGCCCCGGGCATGTTCTTGTCGCAGCCGCCGGTGGCCAGCATGCCGTCCATGCATTGGCCGGCCCCGACCGTCTCGATGGAGTCTGCAATGACCTCCCGGGAGACCAGCGAGTACTTCATGCCCTCGGTGCCCATGGAGATGCCGTCGGAGATGGTGATGGTGCCGAAGAGCATCGGCATGGCGCCGGCCTTACGCAACGCCTCGTCGGCGCGCTTGGCCATCGCGCCGATCCCCACGTTACACGGCGTAATCGTGCTGTGCGCGTTGCCCACGCCGACGATGGGCTTGTCGAAATCTTCATCTTTAAAGCCCACGGCGCGCAACATGGCCCGATTCGGGGTACGCGCCACGCCGCCGGTGATCACGCGGCTACGTCGATTCTCCGCCATCTCCTACTCCTACGGTTGAGGTACTGAACTGCGTCGAAATGGGTTTCGCCAAGCCGCATAGGATATACCGTGTTGCTCCGTTCAGCCTACCGACGGGGAGGCTTGGCGGCCGACGATGCGCCGTTAACTTCTAATTAACGTTCCGCTGGTATAACGGGAGTCGTCGCGAAGGGGTTCTTCACCGGCTTCCGGGAGCGGCGCCTCGACCGTACCGGGGGGAGGTTCTCGACAATGGGAGCCGCGGTTGGGCGCCGCTCCCGGGGGCCGGGGAGGACCGACCACGCCACGCGACGCCAGGATAAACCTATCATTTCAGCATCTTGCGAAAGGTTCGCCCCGCCGCCTTGCCGGCGTCGTAGCCGGTGACCCGACCTCCGCCGCGCTCCTGCCGCACCGCCTGAGCGCCCCGATGGAGCCGCATCAACCGAAGAATCCAGGGAAGCAATCTGATCACGTTCATGGTTACCCTCTCCGCCGCCTGACGCGCAATGAACCCCGACGCCGGCCGCGCGATCTGAGACAATAGACCATCCAGTCTATACCGACAGCATCCCACAGGGGACAACGGATCATGCCGAGGCTCCGCCACGCTGCCGCCGCACTACTCATGGCCGCCGCCACCGCGGCCCAGGCCAACCTCAATGAGGGCTTCGAGGCCGAATACGTTCTCACCTACCGGGGCTTTATTGTAGGCGAAATACGGCTCCACTGGGAGCGCCCCGGCGGCGAGCGGTATCGTTACACCGCCCGAGGGGAGCCCCGTGGGCTTGCCCGCTTGGTCTCCGGCGCTGATTTTTTCGAGCGCAGCCGGGGCAGGATCGTTAACGGACGTGTCGTCACCGACTCCTATGAATCCCGGGAGGGGGGAGAACTCAAGGAGCGCTGGCGCATCGACGACGAACACGCCCAGGAGGAGGTGAGCGGCAAGACACTCCCGCTGAGCGGAGAACGCCCACTGGACCCGCTTTCGGTCCAGGTCGACGGGATGCTCGCCTTCATGAACGGCAGACTGCAAGAGCCTGGTGATGAGATCACGTTTACCATCGTCGACGGCGACGAATTGAGCACTTACACCCTCCACTTCACCGGCACCACGACCGTTGAGGCTCACGGCACCAAGTACGGCGCCCATCGGGTCGAACGCGTCCACCGCGGCGACCGGAAGACCCGCTTCTGGCTCGCCCCGGAACTCGACTACTTCCCGGTCAAGCTGGAACAGGTCTCGTCCAGCGGCACGCGGCTGCTAGCGACCCTGCGGAAGCCGCCAACCGGCACCGACAACTAACGGGAAGCTCGGGAAACCATCTACACCGTCTTCCACCCGTGTGTCCGCCGAACGCGCCCTTCGGGTTCCCTGCGATTCTTGGCCGACCGATCTTCCCTAACCTTTCGGCAAGCCACTTCACCCCCGGCCTGCTGCGCCACCGTCGCCGAGTTTGAAGCGGGAGACCATCTGCTGGAGGCGGTCGGCAAGTTCGGAGAGGCTCTCGCTGGCGCCGGCGGTCTGGCGGCTCTCATCGACCGCCGTCTGCGCCTGTCCGGCGATGCTGTTCATGTTGCGGTTGATCTCCTCAGCGGTAGCCCTCTGCTCTTCCACCGCGCCGGCGATCTGACCGTTCATATCGTTGATAGTGGCCACCGCATCGGTAATCTTGTCCAGGGCCGCGCCGGCCCGACCAGCCTGCTCGACATTCTTCTCCACCAACCCCAAACCGTCGTCCATGACCCGGACCGCATCACCAGCCCCGCCCTGCAGCCGCTCGACAATCTCGCGTATCTGCTCGGTGGATTCCTGGGTCCGGCTGGCCAGGGTGCGGACCTCGTCGGCCACCACCGCAAAGCCCCGTCCCTGCTCTCCGGCCCGGGCTGCCTCGATCGCGGCGTTTAAGGCCAGCAAATTGGTCTGTTCAGCCACCTCGCGGATGACGTCGAGCACCATGCTGACCTCGTGGGTCTCTTCGTCCAACTTGCGGATCACCTCGGCGGCCCGGCGGACCTGCTCGGCAACGCTATTGATGCCGTCGACCGCGGCGGCCACTTCGCGCTTCCCGGCCCCGGCCTCGTTGGCGGCGCCGCTCGCCGCATCAGCCGCTGACTGGGCGTTGCGGGCCACCTCCTGAATCGTCGCGCTCATCTCGTTCATCGCCGTGGCCACCTGGTCAACCTCGGCCTGTTGCCCGCGCATCCCTTCGGTCGAGCGTTCGGCGCCGGCGCGCAGCTGCCGGGTCGCCTCGGCCAACTGCCCACTGCTGTCGACGACAGCGTGGAGCGCCTCGGCAAAGGTCTCCATCATGCCGTTGAAAGCGCTCGCCACGGAGCCGATCTCGTCGGCCGACGGATCCTGGATGCGAACGGTAAGGTCGTTGTTCTGCCGGGCCGTCACGATCTGCCCGCGTAGACCGCTGATGCGCCGCATTAGCCACATAACCACCCAGACGGCTGCCACCGCCATGACCACCGCGCCGACGATCAAGGCAAGCGATACCGCCAGAATGAAGCGGTTCCACTGGTTGATTCCCTGGGCGATCCCGGATGCATTGGCGCTGAGACGGTCACTCAACTCCAGTACTGTATCGATCGCCGCGGTGGAGCGCTCCACCCACTCGGAAGGCGTGAAAATGCGATACCGACCGAGCATCGTCTCCCGGGAGACGCGCCCGATGACCCGTTGATAATCACCCAGAAAGTCCGCCTCCACGGCTTCATACGCCTCGAGCACACCTGGGTCGATCCGCCGGTCCGGATCCAATTCCAACTGTTGGAAGTACTGCCGCAGCACCTCGGCATTCAAGTGGATGATCCCCTGGAAGGTCTGGAATCGCTCCATCTCCGGGTCTGAAAATGCGGCCCCCGCACCGATGGCGCTACCCACCATGGCGCGCTGGCGGCCCGCGTACTCGGCCATCGCCCACAGCGCCTGAGTAGCGCGGCGGTTGTTCAGAATCTCGGTACGAAAGTCGTCCCCCGCATAGAAGACCACCGTGGCAAACTCCGCCCCGTGGTCCACCAAGGCAGTGACCGTCTCGGTCCAGGTATCGGCGGTTATCAGATCATCACGCCCATCACTAATTGCCCGGTCCACAAGGCCGCGCGCTTCGTCAACGCTATCGCGGGCCTCCATAAGCCGGCGGTAGGCGTCCTCTACGACGGGACCGCCCCACCCCCGGTGGCGCAGATCCTCCGCGTGATCGACTACGGCCTCGAAGTATTCATTGGCCCGCTCTCTGCGTTCCCGCACTTGGCGGACGAGTTCCGCCTCCGGCTCCTCGCCGGAAGCGACCTGGCTCAGCGCGGTGGCGGTCAACCCCCGCTCCACTGCCTGCTGCGCGGTGGCTTGAGAGACGTAGTGGTCGATTTCGCTGGCGGTCGCCAACCCGGTGGCGTACCGGGCATTGGGCAGGTACTGGTCGAACATGCCGTAAGTCAGCACGATGATGGGTATCAACACCCCGCACAGCGTGCCGGCGGTAAGGATCGCACGGACGCGATTTTCCAAGAACCAGCCGACAATGCGCATACTCCCCCCTTTCGACACAGACAAGACCGTCCGAGGAGTAATCCTTTCACGCCCCGCGGCGAATGGATTGGTCTTTTTCTTATTCGAATTCGCGCTCGGTACGCCCTTCCGGCGGCGCCCCGCGGAAATTCGACGTTGCGCCCGGAAGGGAGTGTTGTCAACCGGCCAGGGTGAATCGGCGGCCGCGCACTATTCAGGGACGAAAAGCCGTCCGGTAAGAATCAGGTAGGCGGTGCGGACAGCCAGCCAACCGATCACCACCGTGGTAAAGGCCGCGAGCACGGAAGCGCCCGTTCCGGCTGGACCGCTATCCAACAAGCGCGCCATCTCGAACGTGGCGACAGTGAACGCCGCCAATGGGAAGGAGTATGCCCACCAAGAGAGAAAGAACGGCAAGAAGATGAAACGGGGCAGCTGAACCATCAGCAACAGGAAGGTAAAGACCGCCGCGTAGTAGAGCATCCGGCCCAACGCATTCAACTCGCCGCTGGAAAGCGCCAACCACGCCAGAAACCCGACGGAAGGCGGAGCCAGCAGAATGGCCAATGTCGGCAATAGACGGCCGGGCAGCGGATCGTGGAAGATCACCCGATAGAAGACCAGGGTCAGCAGTACGATCCAGAAAATCACGCCGACGCTGAAGAGCAGCCACGACGTCTCGACAAAGCCCAACTGCATCCCTATCGGCGGCGCCAATACATTCCCCACCACCGGAATGAACCAAGCGGGGCTGATGTGCTCGATGCGCAGCGGCCGGTGTCCGATCCAGGCCGACATGATCGCCAAAGTGCCGCCCAGATGGAGCACCGCGCCGGCGACCCACAACGGCCGCGCGACCACATCGCTGTAGGGATGCACCAGCATCGACATGAGAATCAGGCTGATGCTGAAGGCGGGAAAGAAATTGACCTTGACCGGATGGCTCAATTCCTCGAGCACCGCATCCCGGTGCAACAGCGTCTTCACCAGATAGGCGGCCACAATCATGACGAACACTGTAGCGGCCAGCAGCGCGAGCCCGCGGCTCAGCGTATCGCCAAGCCCCCAGGCGTTCTCCCCGGCACGCCATACCAAGGTCAAGCCCGACAGCCCCATCACGGTGGCGAACATGGTGACCGGCATATGGCGCAATGCGCTTTCGGCGGCGGCGTCTCGGTGTCTCTCGGTCACAGCGGCACTCCCTAGAAGATCGAACACGTCATTTACGACGCGTAATCATTCTTGCATGCGACCGAATATTCAACCCTCCATCCGGGTTGACCTCACCCCCACACGGTCAACGCCAAGGTAATATTGTCCCGGCCACCCTTATCGTTCGCCCGCCGAACCAACGCCCGCCCCACCGCCTCCGGCCCGCGGGCCGCGGCCTCACCCGCCGCCTCATGTAGCGCGTTGTCGTTGAGCATACGGGTCAGCCCGTCGGAACAGAGCAAGGTGACATCTTGCGCCTCCAAGCGCGCCCAAGAGATCTCGGCCTCCACGTCTTCGTACACACCCACCGCGCGCTGCAAAACATTCCGCTTCGGCGCCTCGCCCTGCTTGCCGGACGCCTTCCACGACTCGTACAGCGAGTGGTCCGTGGTTCCGGAGTGGAGCGCGCCCTGCCGGTAGTGGTAGAGCCGGCTATCGCCGACATGAAAAATAACCGCGTTCTGCTCCAGGCACCCCCAGAGACCCACTACGGTAGTGCCCATGCCCCGTCCTGGCTGATACCCCTTGGCCATGTTATGCACATAGATCCGGCGGTTGACCTCACGCACCGCCCGGGCGACCAGATCCTCCGCCTCCTTCGCATCAGCGGGCGCCCCCTCGGAACCACGCAAAAAATCGGCAATCCCGGTGGCCGCCAGGCGGCTTGCGACTTCGCCGTGGTGGTGGCCGCCCATCCCGTCGGCCACCACTACCAGTGACAGATCCTCGTCCACCAAGTAGTAATCTTCGTTGCACTCACGCGCCCGGCCGATATCGGTGGCGGCGTAGAGGCGGCCGCCAAGGTCACCGGCGGTCAGCGCCGCCGTCCGCTCAGCCGGCGGCGCTTCGTCACCGGCGCCCCCGGCGCCGTTCGCGTCATCGGTGGGAATCTCCAGGGTATTCACCCCGTCGTCATCGTATCCTTGGCTCATTCTCCGGCCCTCTCATAGGCGCCACTCAAGGCGTCGCCGCGCCCGGCTCCTTCAGCGGGAACGGTAGCGGATCACATTCTCGTGGTCGGCTTCCGCTTCCCG
>SKJZ01000246.1 GCA_007121755.1 Halorhodospira sp.
CCGGCATGGCACAGCGGTTCGGCATCGTATCCCCCCTCATCCCGCATGGTGTTTGCCCACAATGTGTACGGTACTGGCGGCCGGCTCCTCCGCGCCCTCGGCCTCCACGTACCGGACCCGGTCCCCCGCCTTGAGTTTGGAGAAATCGGCGTCGACCACGCTGTTGCGGGTAAACCGCAGCTCGCGCCCGTCATCGGTTTCGATGGTTCCGTGGCCCGCGGCCGGTATAATCTCGCGAATCCGCCCCTCGGGCGGTTGCGGGTGGCGCTTGACCTGGCGGCGAATCTTTTGGGCGTGCTCTTCGAGCCGGCGCTCCATGGCGTCGAAGGCGTCACGGACGGCCACGTAGGCGTCCTCGTGGGCGTGGTGTTCGGCCGGCTCGCGGTTCACGACCAACTCCGTGCCCGGCACCGTCACATCGACTCGCACGTGGTAGAGGTGGCCCTTGTGGTGGTGCCGGTGTTGGGTCTCCACCATGACCCGGCACGACATGATGCGGTCGAAGTGACGCTCCAGCTTCGCGGCGCGGTTGCGCACGCGCTCCTCCAACGCCGGCGATGGGTCCGTATTACGAAAGCTGATCTGAACGGGGATCTGCATAGTGGTCTCCCGCTGTCCGATCGGTCCGTGGACCGACCGGCATCAATACACCGTTCCAACCAGTATGGAACAGCGTCGGGGAAACGGCATACACGCCGGCGCTCCCGCTTTTCCGCCGCCCTTCTGTAGCGAGCGCCGCTGCCGATACCTTCAGGGAGAGCCGTCTATCCGGAACAGGTAGCCATGGAGCACAGCGCACTTCCCTCCCCGTGCAGGCGGGGCCGTATCGCCGCCGTGATGAGCGCGGTGGCCGTCGCCGCGGTCTGCACATGGGGCGGAGCCGTGGCGGCGGAGCTGCCCGAGGCCGGCAGCGCCCGTTACTGGGTCCAGCAGGGTAGCGAGTGGACCGGCTACGAGACCCTGGAGTGGAGCTATCCGGAGCCGGACCGTTTCCGCCTGGTCCACATCCGGGAGGAGCACACCCGTGCCGGCAACCACCGGCTGCGGCGCACCCGCGAGATCAGCGAGGGGACGCTGGAGGGCGACATCGCCCAGCCGGAGACCTACCGCGTCCTCACGGCAACAGTATTCCAGGAGGAGTATGAACCGGACGGCGCCTTCGAGGGCGTCGACGAGGAAGTGGTGGCGGCGGTGCGCTTTACCGATGACGAAGCGCAACTGGAAGAGGGCGAGATCGCCGCCCCGGCCGATGTGTTGGACCCGGTCTCCCACCGCTGGCAGGTCATGCAGTTGGGACTGGAGGGCGCCCACCACGAGCGCATCGCCCACCGGGTGGTCGACCGGGGCGGCGCGGTCGAGGAGATCGCCTTCCGGGTGGAGGGCCGGCAGACCGTGCGCACCTCGGCCGGCACCTTCCGCACGGTACGCCTCGCTCAAGAGTTGCCGGACGCTCAGCGCCGGGTGCGGTGGTACTTGGCCGAGGGGTGGGCGGGTCTGCCGATCCGCACGGTCGAGGCGCGGACCGCCCGGCACGCGCTACGCGTCAACCTCCTGGAGATCGATGCGACACCGCCCGACGCCTGAGGTCAGCCCTCGCCGGTCAAACGGTCCAATTGATCGAGATTGTCCCGGATGATGGTGGCCTCTTGGGAATCGGCGGGCAGCGTTGCCAACAGCTGCTCCCAATACTCCCGCGCCTGCTGATAATCCTCCTGCTGATAGGCTGCCGAACCCGCCAACCACAGCCCTTGGAGGTTGTCCGGATCCAGCTCCAAGGCTCGCTCGACCAACTCGGCAGGCTCACCCTGCAGCCCGCCCCGGGTCACTCCCAGCACGTCGGCGTACTGCACCAGCAGGTTGGGATTTTCGCTGCCGCCCCGCTCGATGGCCTCGCGGTACGCCTCACTGGCGGCCTCGTAACGCTCCATCTGGGCGAGCATCCGCCCGAGCAACGCCCAACCATTGACGTTATCCGGATTCCGCTCTAACTGCTCCTGCAACTGCCCCAGCAACGACTCCCACTCTTCCACCGAGTGGCCGCCCTGTTGCTGCTGTTGCTGGGCGGTCGCCGCCTGCGGATCGAGGGCCTCTTCGCCACCGCCAATCGCGCTGTAGATCACCACCGCGCTCACCGGCACGAGCAGAGCGAAGGCGGCGGCGCTGCCGAAGACCAGTCCGCGGCTGGAGACGGCGGAGTCACCCGCCGAGGAGGCGTCTGCCTCGGCTCCACCGCTCTCCACCATCTCCCGCTTCAGATCTGCCAACGCCGCGTCGTACTGTTCCTGCCCGAGTACGCCATTGGCCAAGTCGGCCTTCAACTCATCCATGCGATCACGGTAAACGGCCGCATTGACCTCCCGGAGGGTACGCCGCCGCCTGCCGGCCGTCCGCGGATCGCGCAACAGCGGCATCAGCAAAAAACCAACGGCCGCTAGGCTGAGCACGACCGCAGTGGCCCAAAATTGCAGAGTCATCAACACGCCTCCAGGTTCATTCGTCACGCTCCATCCGCTCGAGGGCGGCGCGCTCTTCCGGGCTCAACTCGCGCGATTGGGCCATTTGCTGGCGCTGCCGAATCACTTGGAGCCAAACCAAGATACCGGCCAGGAGCAGCAAAAACGGCCCGATCCACAGCATGAGCGTATCGGTGCGGAAAGGCGGGCGGTAGAGAACGAAATCGCCGTAGCGCGCGACCATGAAGTCGACGATCTCTTCGCGCTCGGCACCGTCCAGGGTCATTTCATAGATTTGGCCACGTAGATCGGCTGCCAGACCAGCATTCGACTCATCCAGCGCCTGGTTCTGACAAACGGTGCAGCGCAGCTCCCGGACCAAGCGCCGGTACTGCTCTTCCTGCTCATCGGTCTCGAACTCAAGCGGCATGCCGACCGGAATCCGTCCCGCCGAGGCGGAGCCGGTCAAATCCGCCGCGCCCCAGAGCCCGAGCACAAGCGCGACGGTGACAACGAAGCCAACGGATCGTCCACGTCTCATGACTACTCCGCCTCCAGTTCGGCGACCAGCGGCATTATCTTCTCCTCGATCAACCGCGGGTTCAGGGGACCAACGTGCTTGTAGCGAATAACCCCATCCGCATCGACAATAAAGGTCTCCGGCGTACCGTACACACCCCACTCAATACCCACCCGGCCCTCTGGATCGAAGCCGATCCACTCGTACGGGTCACCCGACCGAAGGTAGTCCTCGGCGTCACGGCGGGTGTCCTTGTAGTTGAGCCCATAGATGGTGACCCCCTGTTTGGCCAGTTCCACCAGATAGGGATGCTCAGCGCGGCACGAGTAGCACCAGGAGGCGAAGACATTAAACAGGGAGACTCCGCCTTTGAGATCCTCTTCGGTGAGGACGCGGTCCGGGTCACGCAACTCCTCCATCTGAAAAGAGGGCGCATCCCGCCCCACCAGCGGCGAGGGCAGCGTCCGCGTGTCGACGCCGAGCCCGACAAAGAGCAGGCCGAGCACCGCCACCATTACGACCAGTGGAAGCCCGTAGCGCAACATCAGCCCACCTCCCCGGCGGCCTTTCCGGCCGCGGTGTCGACCCGTTGAGACGTCCCGGACGATTCACGCGCCTTGAGCCGGTACCGCCGATCCGACGCGGCCAGGAACCCACCCAACGCCATTAGAATGCAGCCGGTCCACATCCAGAACATGAACGGCTTGTAGTAAAGCCGCACGATCCAGGCGTGCTCGTCCAGCGGCTCACCCAAGGAGACGTAGAGGTCGCGGAACGGGCCGCGGTTGAGGGAGGCCTGGATCATCGGCATCTCCGGCTGGGAGAAGTAGCGCCGCTTCTCCGGCGTCAGCATGGCCACTTCACGGCCATTGCGGGTGACCACGATGTTGGCCCGATCGGCGTCGTAATTCGCCCCTTCAACGGGGCCGACGTTCAGCATCGTGAACTGGTAGCCGCCGACGCTGACCGCTTCTCCGGGAGCCATGCGCGCGTCCCGTTCCACCTCGTAGGTGGTAACCATGGCGATAGCGATCACCACCAGCGCGAGGCCGACATGCGCCATGTGCATACCGAGATAGCTCGGCTGCATCACGCCGCGCACCATGGCGGCGCCTCCCCTGCCCTTGCGCCGGGCCATGCGGTTCCGCATGTCGAGCGCCGCGGTCAGAATGATCCAGATGCCCAGCATCAGCGCCAACGCAGTCAGGGGCGACCACGCGCCCATCGCCAGCGGCCATACCGCGCCGAGCAGCACGCTAACCACCAGCACGTAGCGCAACTGACGATAGGTCTGCACCGGGTCACTCTGCTTCCACGCCACGGTCGGCCCTATACCAATGAGGAAGAGCAGCGGCAGCATCAGCGGCGTGAAGACCGCGTCGAAATAGGGCGGCCCGACGGAGATCTTGCTCATCGAGAAGGTGTCGAGCACCAGCGGATAGAGCGTGCCGATCATCACCGCCGCGCACGCGACCGCCAACAGCGCATTATTGGCCAGTAGCAGCGACTCTCTGGAGTACCAACCGAAGCCGCCGCCCAGTCCGACCTTGGGAGCCCGTATCGCGTAAAGAGCGAAGGAGGCCAAAAGGGTCACGGCCAGCATCCCGAGGATAAAGACGCCCCGCTCGGGGTCGGTCGCGAAGGCGTGTACCGAGGTGATCACTCCGGAGCGCACCAGGAACGCACCGAGAATAGTCAACGCGAAGGTCAGAATCGCGAGCATCAGGGTCCACGTCTTGAACCCGCCACGCTTCTCGGTTACCGCCAGCGAGTGGATCAGCGCGGTGCCGGTCAGCCACGGCATGAACGAGGCGTTCTCGACCGGATCCCAGAACCACCAACCGCCCCAACCGAGTTCGTAGTACGCCCACCACGACCCCATGCCGATGCCCAATGTCAGGAAGACCCAAGCAACCGTGGTCCACGGCCGCGACCAACGGGCCCAGGCGGCGTCGAGCCGCCCGCCGATCAACGCCGCTATCGCGAAGGCAAAGACCACCGCGAAGCCGACGTAGCCCATATAGAGCAGCGGCGGATGGGCGATCATGCCGGGATCCTGCAGCAATGGATTGAGATCGGTGCCGTCCGCCGGCATCGGGATCATCCGCTCGAACGGGTTGGAAGTAAAGACGGTAAAGGCGATGAAGCCGACGGAGACCAGGCCCAGCACGGCGAGAACCCGCGCCAACATCTCCCTCGGCAGCGCCTTGCTGAACGCCGCGACGGCGACGCCCCAGGCGGCGAGGATCAACACCCAGAGCAGCAGCGACCCTTCGTGGCCACCCCATACCGCAGTAACTTTGTACTGCATGGGCAGGGCCAAGCTCGAGTTCTGGGTGACGTACTGCACCGAGAAGTCACTGGTAACGAAGGCCCAAGTAAGCGCGGCGTACGAAATGGCCAGAAAGACGAACTGGCCGGTCGCCAGGAAGGTGCCCGACCGCATCAGCCGCTCCTGGCCGCGGGCGGCCCCTACCAGCGGCAAGACGCCCTGGGCCACGGCAAGACACAACGCCAATATAAGAGCGAATTGCCCAATCTCAGGAATCATTGCGAATCGTACCCCCCTCCCGCGCCGCTCGGATGACCGGCCCGTTCAATGGCCTCCTGCGCCTCTGGCGGCATGTACTCTTCATCGTGCCGCGCCAAGACCTTATTCGCCTGGAAGGTGCCGTCCCCTTCCAAACGCCCCTCCGCAACGACGCCCTGGCCCTCGCGAAAGAGGTTCGGCAGGATGCCGTCGTAGACCACCGGCACCCCCTCCGCGCCGTCCGTAACGCGGAACATCACCAGTGTGGAGGCGGTGTCCCGCTGGACGCTGCCCGCCTCCACCAAGCCGCCGATACGGAAGGTGCGGTCCGGAATCTCCTCCATGGCCACCATCTCAGATGGCGTGACGAAGAAGACCATGCTGTCGCGAAAGGCGTTCAAAACCAGAGCGGTAGCAACCACTGCGCCCGCTAGCACGCCGAGAACAATGGCGAGTCTTTTATGACGCTTCTTCATGCTTCGCGCACCTCCCGAACTTGATCCGCGCGCTCCCGCCGCAGCCGCCGCGTCAACCGGTCGCGGACCTGTCGCCGGCGCCGCGCCAACAAGACGGCCTCCAAAATCAACAACACCGCGAAGACCCCGTAGGACCCCCACACCCAGGGCGCATAGCCACCCATCGCAAGGAAATCACCGACGCCACTCCACATTACGACCGGACCTCCCGCTGTAAATCACCCGATGCCTCCGCCGCGGTAGCGGCATCACCACCCTCCTCTGCTCCGAGCAACTCGTCTTGCACCCACGGGTTCCCGGCTTCCCGCTCCAACGCCTCGACTTGCGCGCGGCGCAATGCGATGGCCGCGGAGTAGAGCCAACAGGCGCCGGTCATCAATAGCATCGCGGCGAACATGGATGCCGCCATTGAAGGCGCATCGGTCAAGGTCACCGACATCCCTTGGTGAAGGGAGTGCCACCACTCCACCGAGAAGTAAATGATCGGAACATTAACCACCCCCACGAGCGCCAGCAGAGAAGCCGCCCGGGCGCCCTTCTCGCGGTCGTCGACCGCGGCGTGCAGAGCCATGTAGCCGAGATAGAGAAAGAGCAGGATCAGCGTGGAGGTCAAGCGGGCGTCCCACACCCAGTACGTGCCCCAAGTGGGGGCGCCCCACAGCGCGCCGGTCCAGAGAGAGAGAAAGGTCATCAACGCGCCGGTCGGCGCCAGGGCGATCGCCATCACATCGGCCATCTTGATCCGCCAGGTCAGGAAGATCACCGAGTAGAGAGCGATGAGCAGATAGATGAACATCCCCATCCACGCCGTCGGGACGTGAATGAACATGATCCGGTAGCTGTCCCCCTGCTGATAGTCCGGCGGCGCTACGAAGAAACCGACGTAGAGGCCCATGATGCCGAGGATCGCCGCCCCACCCCAAAGCCACGGTGTGAGCCGGTCCGCCAGCCAGTAAAAGTTCGGCGGCGAGGAGAACTTAAACCACGGGATTTTTCTGAACACGCTCACGCTCCCCGTCCCATATCAATCCGTTCAATCGAGAACGATCCGTAGTGCCCCAGCCACCGCCAGCGGCGCCAGCGGCACCCCCAAGGCCAGCAGCGCCCCGAGAAGCGACAAGTGGGCGTGGGCCGCTTCCCCGTACATCACTTCCACCACACCGCCGGACCCCAGGATCAGCACCGGCACATAGAGCGGCAGGATCAGCAACGCCATCAGCGCACCCCCGCCGCGCAAGCCCAATGTCAAGGCTGCCCCCACCGCCCCGATCAGACTAAGCATCGGCGTGCCCAGCACCAGGGAGAGCGCCAGGATCACCAACTCCATGCCCTCCAGCCCCAGCGAATAGCCCAGCAGCGGTGATAGCAGAACTAGCGGCACCCCCAAAGAGACCCAGTGGGCGGCCACCTTGACCAAGGCCACTAATGCCAGTGGACAAGGCAGCAGGGCCAATTGTTCCAGCGTACCGTCGCGATAGTCGTCGCCAAAGAGCCGCTCCAGGGAGACGAGGCTCGCCAACAGCGCCGCCACCCAGACCACCCCTGGGCCGACTTCCCGCAGAATCTCCAGTTCGGGACCGACGCCCAGTGGGAATAGCGTGGTGACAATCACGAAGAAGGCCACCACCGTCAATCCGTCCTGGCGCCGCATTACGATGAGCGAAACGTCCCGCTTGAGCAGCGCCCACAACATCTTTCCCATACGAGTCAATCCAACTGCAGGGCGCGCGCATTGCGCAGCCCCTCCATCGGCTGATGGCTGGTAGCCACCACCAGGCCACCGGCGTCGAGGTGCTCCCGGAACAACCCCAGCAGCATCTCCACGGCGCGCACATCCAACGCGGTCAGCGGCTCGTCCAGCACCCAGAGTTTCGCGGGCGAGAGCAGCAGCCGGGCGAGGGCCACCCGCCTCCGCTGGCCCTGGGAGAGGTGGCGGACCGGGATATCCTCGCGCCCGGCCAATCCCATCCGCTCCAACGCGTCGAGCCGCGCGTCGTCGCCGCCGTCCTCGCCGCGCAGACCGTCCTGCACCGCCAGGTTCTCCATCGGCGTCAACTCCTCTTTGACCGCATCCCGGTGGCCGAGAAAGAGCAGAGACGACCGAAACTCTTCATCCAATTTCCGGATATCGCGGCCGTCCCAGCAGAGCCGCCCGCGCGCCGGCTCGGTCAAGCCGCAGATCGCCCTGAGCAGCGTGGTCTTGCCGCACCCGTTGCGCCCGCGGACGAACAGCAGTTCTCCGGCGTGGAGTTCGAAATCGACATTGGAGAAGAGGGCGGCATCACCCCTGCGGCAACTCAACCCGTGGCCGGTCAAGCGCGGCTGCGCGCGGTCTCGATCCGGTGCCGGGCCGTCACTGGCGGCCATCATTGCTGTGACATCCTCCTGAAGGCCGACCGGGGGCGGCCTCTTTGTGCAGGCACAAACACTGCCGCAAAGGATACGGTCATTGCAACCATAACGGGGGCGGCGCGAGGGTATAGCTTACCCGATCACGCCGTGAAGAGCGCGGCCGCGCCTCCGATCCGACCACCGGATGGGACGCGGCCGCAGAGGGATGCCACCTGAGTGCTTAGCCGCCAGCCTCTCCGCCGGATGCAGCGGCGGCCGCTTTCTCTTTCTTCTTGCGGACCTTCTCATTCATCTCGTCGATCAACTGACGGACATTGGATTCCAATGTCGCATCGGGCACGACGACCATAGCGTAATCACCGACCTGCGCCTTATACCGCGGAGCGTCCTTGCTCACCTCATACGCCTCGGTGAGCTTGCCGACCAGTTTCTCCATCAACACCGGCGAGAGATTGCCCTCTTCAACCAAGGACTTGAAGTGTTTCACCTCACCGTTCACCAGCCACGCTAAGGCGAATTGCTTGGGGGGCTTGCCGACGAAGACGTAGCCACCGTTTTCGGAAGGGACCAGTTCCATGCGCTCCCCGCCGAACTCCTCCGCCAACTGATGTAGCGGCTCGCGAAACCGTTCGAGCTGTTTAGCGGCTTCACTGCCCGCATCCAACTCCGGATGGTCGGGTTCCCCTTGCCCGAACAACTTGGCCATGAGACCCATACGCACCTCCACTACTGCTTTGAATTGGGAAAATGTCCCTCGTCCCTGCTTTACCCACTCAGTGTAAGGTTAGTACAACACCGGCGGCCCCGCCGGTCTACTGCATGACGAAACCGGTAAGGTAGACGGCGTTCACCTCGCCCCGCACCTCTTCCTCGTGCAGAAGGCCGTTGGCGATCTCCACCATCTGCGACTGTAACGCTTCTCGGCCCGCCCGCTCCCGCAGTGTCTCGTAACGCTGCTCCGCCAGCAAGGCCAAAAAGGCGTCGCGAATCGCCTCCTGCTGCTCCAGCAAACCCTGGAACGTCTCCTCGTAGACGGTCATCACTGTCGCCTCGACTTGGACGAAACGGACCGGTTTGTCCGGCTCCAGGCTGACGGTCAGAGGCGGCCGCAGATCAAGATACCGCGGCTCTCCCGGCTCCGGTTCAGCGTCCTCATCCTCCACCTCCCACGCGGGGGGCACGATATGGCCGGTGACTAGGGAGAGGGTGACGCCCAGCGTAACCAGGCCGAGTAGGATCAGAACCACCAATTGCGCGTAAAGCAGCTTCAACCCGGGACACTCCCTGTCATGTGCGGATGGCGGAACGATCCCTCGGCGGACGCGGCGAACGAGTGGTGTCTGTGGGGAGTTCCACCTCGTAAACCTCCCCCTCCCGCCAGTACGCGATACGCACTACGCCCTCGCTTGCGCCCCGTACCAAGTCCAGGAACTCCATCGGGCTGTGCGGCGTGGCGCCGTCCACTTCGAGGAGCAACGCCCCCGCTGCGATCCCGGCGTCAGCCGCCGGACCGGCGGCGCCGCTGACCAACACCCCGGGCATATCGGGCAGATCGAGCGCCTCCCGCAACTCATCTGTGGCCGCCATCACGGTGATACCGGCGGCGTTGGCGACCGGATCGTCCTCCAACGCCTCATAGTCGAGTTGCCGCCCAGCCTCCAACACCTTCGGCGAGATATGGACTGCGGCCCCGGCGCGCAGGGCGAGCGCAATCGCATCGCTGGCCCGGCTATCCACCCGTACCGGTTCATCCTCGCCCGCCACGGTCAACTCCACCATGGCCAAAAAGGTGCCGGCAACCAAATCGTCGATAAAGACCCGCTCAATCCGCGCACCAGCCGCGTCCAACAGGTCACCGGCCAAATCGTGGGTCATCGGCCTCGGAGGCTCCATCCCGGACAGGCTCTCCAGAATCGCCCGCGCCTCGGCGGGGCCGATAAAGATGGGGACGATGTCTCCGGAGGAGGGTTCACGCAACAGCACCACCGGCGCGCCGGTCGCCGGCTCGACGGCGACAGTGCCGACTTCGGCCTCCAGCATATCGTCTATGTCGAAGGCGAGTTCCCGCGCGCCAGCAACGGCCAGCCAACCGGTAAACAGGAGCGCCATGACCGGGAAACCGATCCGGCGCAACGTGCGCGCCTGCATTCGCATCATCGCTCCCCACTCCACCGCGGCACCGCGGCACCGCCCGATCATCGCATTCTAGCAGCCTCCCGGAAACGGGCGGCGGCCTCTATGCAGAGGCCCCCGTTGCCGATGGAGCGGGGCTTTACTCCAACAGGCCGTGCCGTAATGCATAGCGCACCATTTCGCTGACCGACTCCACGCCCAGTTTGCGCATCAGCCGGAACTTGTGAGTGCTGACAGTCTTCGGGGAGATATGAAACGACGCCGCGATGTCGTTGATGGTGTCGCCACCGGCGAGCCGGAGAAAGATCTCGTACTCGCGGTCGGACAAGAGGCGGTGCGGGGCGTCGGTCTCGGGGGCGGAGGACTCGAAGATCATGCGGGTGGCCA
>SKJZ01000193.1 GCA_007121755.1 Halorhodospira sp.
AAACGCCGGCGCGTATTGCTCGATTCGGCGCCGGGGGGGAGCGGCGCGGGAGAAACGTTGACCGTGCACTTTGTGGAGGGGTGACCTCCCCCCGTCTATACAAGCGGCAATTTCAATGACAGACGAAGAGCCGGGGGCTGCGGGAGCGGTCAGTACTCTTCGTTTTCGCGCTGGACCATTTCGAGTATCTCGGCGAGGACGGCAAGTTCGCTCTCGGAAAGACCGAAGGCGTCCGGGCCGAAGTGGTCCACCAGGCGGGCCAGTGCCTCGGGCATCGACTCGCCAAAACAGCGGGCCACAAGGTCGATCAGGTCCGATGGTGAGCCGGCGGGGCAGTTGACGTGCCGGCATTGGTAGGTGTTGCCGTTGGGGTTGAGGACGAGCGTGCGGAAGACCTTGTCGCCGTGGATGGGGCAAAGGGCGAGATAGACATCTTCGAACTTCACCAGCCTCTCGGGGTACCAGCCGATGAATTCAATGACCTGGGGAACGCGGAGTTCCGCATTCACTTTGGCGCAGATGGAGGCGTAGTGGGGTTTTTCACTCATGATGGGTGGTGGTGGGGCATCGGCCCCCTCTCTATGAATCCCTGCCGGCCGGCTGCCAGGGGTCGAGTGTGCCCGCGATCCAGCGCTCGCCGAACCCCGCGAGCTGGTCCGCCGATGGGCCGTGTCCCTGGCGGACGTAAAAGCCGGAGGTCATCTTCCCGGCGAGGAGCGCGTGCTCCAGGCCCAGGCCAAGGCTCCGCGCGAACATATAGCCGCCGTTGAAGTGATCGCCCGCGCCGGTGGTGAGCTTGGGGTGTGCGCAGTACGGACCTTCCGCCGTGGCGCGCTCCGTGCCGTTGCTTGCCACGGCAAGGCGGGTGGGGTGGATGACGATTTCGCCGATGCCTGTTGCTTCGGCCAGGCCGTCGGCGCGCCGCAGAAGCCCCTGCAAGTCGTCCGGTCCGGGGTCTATATCGAGAGCGTTGCACACCTCGACCGACTCCTTTTCGTTGAGGCCGAGCACGGCAATGCGGCCTTCACCCCCGAAGCGCGCGATGCGGTCCGTGACGGCACGTATATCCTCGTGGGTGC
This sequence comes from Halorhodospira sp., assembly GCA_007121755.1. Lineage (GTDB taxonomy): Bacteria > Pseudomonadota > Gammaproteobacteria > Nitrococcales > Halorhodospiraceae > SKYL01. The sequence goes on from SKJZ01000193.1 coordinate 1,080, forward strand.
GTTTGGCAGGGTCGCACAGATCGAAGAAGTATAGACGGGGCGCAGCCGTGCCGAGACCGTTCACGCGCGCGGCCACCCCGTCGAGGATTTCGTCCAGCCAGGGGAGCATCGTCCAGTTGACCAGCGCGCAGAGGTCCGCTTCGCGCAGGCAGGCGTCGAGCGCCTCCTCGCCGCCTATGCGGGTGAGGAAGTTCTTCCAGGTGACCTCCCGGAGCGGTTGGTGGAGGCCGTACATGATCTTACCGTCGTCGAATTCGGCAGCGAGGGTCTGCGCCGCGGGGGCAACGGGATGAACGGGCCCGAACGTGGTGAGCCGCTCGAACAGCGGGTCCAGTTCCGGCCAGCCCACCGACCCCGCGTAGCGCACCCGCCCGCCGAGGTAGCCGAACGCCTCGCTCATCAGCGGGCCGTTGCCGCCGGCCTTCACTTCCTGCACGACGAATTCGATGTTGGTGGACTTGCCGGCGGCGCTGGCCACGCGTGCGGCGTACTCGCTGATGGGGCCGATGGGCTGGTAGCGTTCGGCGTCGAAACGCTTGTCCACGACGCGGAGAATCTGGTCCACGAATCCGTCCGCGCCGGCGAACAGCCGCGGCGCTCCGCGCTCGCGCAGGGCGCGGGCGAGGGCTTCAACGGCGGACTGGATGGTGTCACTGTTCATGGGTGTGGGCTCCGTGGGCCCGTGCGGCCGGACGGTTGGCGCTTTGTGTAGATGGGCGGCCGGACGGGAGCAAATCCAAATGCGGGCGGGGTGCCGGGTTGATTGTTGGCAGTCTTCGGCGCTGCTTGTGCTTGACGGGGTGCTGGTTTTGGCGGCTGAACAGCGGAACTCCAGCGGCGGCGCCGCCGCCCGAAGGGGGAAGTGCGCATGTCCCGAGCCCAGGTTGCTCTCCGCACTGCGACGGTACTTGCTGTGGTGTTGCTCGCACTTGCGGCGGGGTACAGCGCACTGGAGATGGAAGAGGAGCGCCGGGCCGCGCAGGAGCACTACGAGCGCACGATGGCCGAGGTGGAGCAGGTGAACGCTCGCCTGCAACAGACGGAGCGGCGCCTCCAACGCCTGACCTCGAGCCTTGAGGCGGTGGAGTTGGAGGCGCGCTATCAGCTCCGGATGATCAAGCCGGGGGAGACACTGGTACTGGTCCGCCCCGAGGACGAGTAATCCCCCCTCAGTCCAGGACGCGGAGCCTCGTGACGACGGGCCGGTGGTCGGAGGCCGTGACGTCAAGGACTTCGGTGGCCAGGACGTCGAACCGGTCGCTCACGAAGATATAATCAATGCAGGTCCTCGGGTCATCGGACCGGAAAGTCATCCGGTCGCGGAAGGGGATGTTGTGGGGGACGCCGCGCTGGTCGCGGATCATGAGGTAGGTGTCGCGCAGGCGCTCGCGCAGGGGTTTGATCTCGATGGCGTCGGGCTCGGCGTTGATGTCTCCGCCGAGGATGACGGCGCCCTGCGGGAGAAGGAGGTGTTCCTCGACAATGGCGGCCATCTGGGCGATCTGGATTTGGCGCTGGTGTTGGGAGAGGCCGAGGTGTGTGTTCATGACGGTGACGGGTTGCCCGTCCATGTCGATGGTGGCGACCTGGACGACGCGCTGCTCGTGATAGCGACCGGCGTCGAGGCCCCATTCGGGGTGCGTCTCGGCGTAGTCGGGGTTGAAGAGCTTCACCGTCTCCGCCTCAATGATGGGCCAGCGGCTTGCCATGGAGACACCGTACTCGCCGCCCTGGAACTCAATCGCGGGGGCGTAGTGGTAGTGGAACCCGAGGGCTTC
>SKJZ01000119.1 GCA_007121755.1 Halorhodospira sp.
CCGCGGAGGACGAACCGGGGACTTCCGCTGTGAACGCCCCGCCCTCCCGGCGTGAAATCAGCCTCTCACTCGTATCCGGTAGTCGAAGGATCCGGCGCCCAATCCCCGTCGATCCGCTCCACCCAGGTCTCCACGCTGCCATCCTCGCCGAGGTCCAACCAGCGCACACCCGGATTCACGGTATCGAGGGCGAAATCCGTGCAGCCGGGCTTGAATTGGATACATGTGGAAGGTGTCGCCAACAGCCGCAAACCGTCACGGCGCCGGTCGAACTCCTGATGGACGTGCCCCCATACCAGGAGCCGGACCTGCGGATGGCGCTGAAGGAGTTCCAGCAGATCGCCGCCATCGGCCACCCGCTGCTCATCGAGCCAACGCGCCCCAACCGGTACCGGCTGATGGTGCAGCGCAACCAATGTGGGCAAGCCGTGCTGCTCGCCCAACGCCCCCTCGAGCCACCGGAGTTGCTCTTCGCCGAGCCGCCCGCCGACGGCGCCGGGCACTTGGCTGTTGAGGGACAGAAACCGCCAGCCGTCGAAAGTGGCATCCCGCTCCAGCCGCAGCAGATCGCCGCCGCCGAGCTCATCCCGCATCAGGGAAAGCTCGTCATGGTTCCCCGGCATGACAAGAGCAGGCCTTCCGAACGCCTCAAAATCCCTGCGGAACCGCCGGTAGGCGTCGCGATCGCCATTGTGGCTGATATCACCGGTCGCCAGCACAAGATCGACCCCGTCCATAGCCGGAGCGATGCGGCGCAAGACCGCATCGTAGCTGGCGCTCGGATCAACACCCGCCAACCGCCAATCGGAGCGGCCCTTCAGGTGGAGGTCGGTGATATGGAGGACTCTCATTACCGGCGTGGCCCGCCGCCGCCTCTCAGGCGACCCGCTGGCGCTCCCGAATCTCCTCCAGGGTCTTGCAGTCGATGCAGAGCGTCGCCGTCGGGCGGGCCTCAAGACGGCGCAACCCGATCTCGACGCCACACTGCTCACAGAACCCGTAATCGCCCTTATGGATCTTCTCCAAGGTGGAGTCGATCTTGCGGATCAACTTCCGCTCCCGGTCCCGGGTGCGCAATTCCAGCGCGAACTCCTCTTCCTGAGTCGCCCGGTCGGACGGGTCCGCATAGTTGTTGGCGTCGTCCCGCATATGGTGGACAGTCCGCTCCACCTCTTCCTGGAGCTCACGCTTCCAAGCCTCGAGCAACTGCCGGAAGTGGTCGAGTTGCTCATCGCTCATGTACTCCTCACCCGCATCGGGCTCGTAGGCCTCAAACCCCTTCACGGGAAGCACATGTTTCTGACCCATACAGTCTCCTCCCTTACCCCTCAAGCGCGTCCGGAGCCACCCCGGGGCACGGCGCCGGAGATCACCGGCGCTAAAGCAACGATGCCAACAATAGTCGATCTACTTTTTCCTGTCGACAATCTCAAGCGGCGCGCTCGCGCAACGCTCCCCGCAACGTCTCCGCGGCCTCTCGCAAAGCTGATTCGGTGGTCTCCCAATCAATACAGGGGTCGGTAATGGAGACGCCGTACCGCAACTGGGACGGGTCTCTCGTAAGCTTTTGACTTCCCCAGCCTATATTGCTTTCAAGCATTACTCCGACGATGGAACGGTTGCCCTCGACGATCTGATGCACCAAGTCCCGAAGCACCATCGGCTGCAACGCCGGATCCTTGCTGGAGTTGGCGTGGCTGCAATCGACCACGATCCGCGACGGCACTTCCGCCTCCTCTAGCGCCTGCTCGCACAAGCGGATGCTCACCGAATCGTAGTTCGGCTGCGCATTACCGCCACGCAAGACGACATGGCCGTACGGATTGCCCCGCGTGCGCACGATGGTGCAGCGGCCCTCTCCGTCGATACCGAGAAAACTGTGTGGCGTGGCCGCCGACTGCAACGCGTTGATCGCCACCTGTTGGCTCCCGTCGGTGGCGTTCTTGAAGCCGACCGGCGTCGACAGGCCGCTGGCCATCTCCCGATGGGTCTGCGATTCGGTGGTCCGGGCCCCGATAGCCGTCCAGGAGATCAGGTCGCCGTAGTATTGAGGCGTGATCGGATCGAGCCCCTCCGTCGCCACCGGCAGCCCCATTTCGGTGATTTCCAACAGCAGCTTGCGGGCGATTTCCAACCCCTTGTCGATATGGAAAGAGTCGTCCATATCCGGATCGTTGACCAGCCCCTTCCAGCCCAGCGTGGTACGCGGCTTCTCGAAATAGACGCGCATGATTAAAAGGAGCGTATCACCGAACTCGTCCCGGAGAGTCTTCAACCGGCGCGCGTAGTCCAGCGCCGCCTCCGGATCGTGGATGGAGCACGGCCCCACGACGACGAACAAGCGGTGATCGCGGCGGTCCAAGATATCGCGCAGCGCCTGCCGGCCCTCAAGCACGACCTGCTTCGCCGCATCGGTCAGGGGCAAGCGGCTCTTGATCTCACTGGGGGTAGGCAGACGCTCGTGCAGGGCTACGTTGACGTCGTTGACGGGATCACTCTTCGGTTCTGACATGATGGCCCTATGCAGGCCCGTGGACACGGGCGCCGTTATAGTACGGATAACGAGTTATCGTACTGTCTGAAAGGGCCGCTCTTCAACCGATGCACCGCGCCGGGACGGTGAATTCGTAGATCGGCGTACCGCCCGCCGCGGCCTCGGCGTCGATGGTCAAGCGCCCCACCTCGCCATTGGCGGCCGGCACCGAGTACATCGGCTCCAGCAAAACCCCCTCCAGCACCGCGCGCAGGCCGCGGGCGCCGGTGCCCCGCTCCAATGCACGCCGCGCCACCACACGGAGGGCGTCGTCGGTAAAGACCAAATCACAGCCGTCCCGCGCCAGCATCTCCTGGTATTGCCGCACAAGCGCGTTGTCGGGCTCTATGAGCACACGAACCAGCGCCTCTTCATCCAGCGGGTGGAGGACGCTCATCACCGGCAACCGCCCGACCAACTCGGGAAGCATACCGTAGCTCTGCAGATCGACCGGCTCCGGCAATACCTCCGAAGGCACGGACGCCCCCACCCGAGCCGTGAAGCCGGCCCCGGTAGGCGCGGCCCTGCGGCGGACCACCTCGTCAAGCCCGTCAAAGGCGCCGCCGCAGATGAACAGGATGTCCCGAGTATCCACGGTCACGGAACGGCGGCGCTTACCCTGAGCGGGTACTGTAACCCGCGTGCCTTCCAGCAACTTGAGGAGGCACTGCTGCGGCCCTTCGCCGGCAACATCCCGCCCCACAGACGGTCCGCCCGCCCGCGCCGCCAACTTGTCCACTTCATCGAGATAGATAATCCCACGACTGGCCCGTTCGGGATCGTTGCCGCACGCGGTCAGCAGTTGCTGGATGACGCTGTCGGCGTCATCCCCACTGTAACCCGCCGCCGTCAGCCGCGTAGCGTCCACCGAAACGAACGGCACTTCTAGAATCCGCGCCAGCGAAGAAGCCATGTAGCTCTTTCCGGTGCCACTAGGCCCCATCAAGAGGATGTTGCTCTTTGCGATCTCCGGACCGCTGCCCCCGGTGCGCCACAGGAGCCGCTTGTAGTGATTGTATACCGCCACCGCGAGAGTCTTTTTCGCCTCGCTCTGGCCAACCAGGTAGCGATCGAGGTGGGCTCGAACGTCCCCGGGGCGCGGCATCCGATCCAACATGCGCTGAAAACGGTGCTGACGATCCTCCTCCAACAGCTCGTTGCAAGCCTCGACGCACTCCTCGCAGATGTGAGCCTCTTCCCCACCGATCAGAGGGCCGGCCAAGTCCTCGGCGCGGCCGCAGAACGAGCAAGTCGAGACCTTCTCTTCCGGATAGCGGGATACTTCGCCCCCAAGTGCTTCATTCATGCGGTTCCCCTTCTATCTCCGCACCTTACTTGCGGCTTTTTTTTCGCGTCAGCGCTCACACAGTTCAACGGCAGCGAACCCCTGGACTTGAGAGCGGACGCCGCGAAAGGCCGTCAGTGATATACTTCGTCTCATGGAACAGAAGCTGCTCGACATCCTCTGCTGCCCGGCCACTAAACGCCCCGTAACCCCTTTGTCACGCGGCGAGGTGGACCGCTTGAACCGGCTAATCCGAGAAGGGGGGCTAATCCACCGGGACGACTCCCCGGTAGATCAGCCGTTGCGCGAAGCGCTGATTACCGACGACCGCGCATGGATCTACCGGGTCGATGACGGTATCCCGGTAATGCTCGAAGGACTCGCCCTGCCCGGGTCGGCGCTGGACGACAGCCGCCAGGGCTGACCGCCTTGACTGCTCCCCGGGCACCGGTCGTCGCGGCCCGCTTGAAGCAAGCGCTGACGGACGGCGCCGGGGCGCTGCGGAATACCAGCCCCACTCCGCGTCTCGATGCGGAGGTGCTATTGGCCCACGCCCTGCAATGCCCGAGAAGCCACCTCTACACTTGGCCGGACGCCCGAATCCCCCCTCACGAATCGGCGACCTTCGATACGCTCATTGACAAACGCAGGCGCGGGGTGCCGGTCGCCTATCTGCGTGGCCGTCAGGAGTTCTGGGGGCTCGATTTCGAGGTCGACCCACGGGTACTGATCCCCAGGCCTGAGACGGAGCACTTGGTGGAGGCGGCTCTCGCCCGCCTGCCGCCGGGTGGCCGCTTCCTGGAGTTGGGCACGGGCAGCGGGGCCGTCGCCCTGGCAGTCGCCCGTGAACGTCCCGATGTCACGGTCGTGGCCACGGAACGGAGCACAGCGGCGCTGGAGGTCGCGAAACGGAACCGCCGCCGACTCGAACTGGAACGGGTAGTACTGCTGGCGGCCGACTGGACGCATGGCGTCGCGGGGCCATTCGACGTCATCGCCTCCAACCCGCCCTACGTCGCCTCCGGCGACCCCTGCTTGAACGCTCTGGAACACGAGCCGCTCGAAGCCCTGGCCGCCGGACCCGACGGTCTCGATGCCATCCGTGAACTACTGCCGGGCGCGGTGGCGGCCCTCGCGCCCGGCGGCGCGCTGTTACTCGAACACGGCGCGGAACAGGGGGATGCCGTGGCAACCTTAATGGGCGAAGCCGGCCTTCAAGCGGTGCAAGGCATCCGGGATCTGGCCGGCTACTTACGGATCGCCGCGGGGAGACAGTGATGGACGACGAGGCGCTGCTGCGCTACAGCAGACAGATCATGCTCCCGGAGGTCGATGCCGCCGGCCAGCAGGCATTGGCCGACGCCTCCGTCCTCATCGTCGGCGCCGGCGGCCTCGGATCGCCGGCGGCGCTCTATCTGGGGGCAGCCGGCGTCGGCCGGATGTTGATCGCCGACGCCGACCACGTGGAACTCTCCAACCTCCAACGCCAGATCGCCCACGGCACACCTGACCTGGGCCGCCCGAAGGTGGAGTCGGCGGCGGACGCGGTGCGCCGGCTCAACCCCACGGTGGAGGTGACGCCCCTGCCCCAACGCCTGGAGGGTGACGCCCTGGATGAGGCTGTGGCCGGCGTGGACCTGGTTCTGGACGGTAGCGACAATTTCGCGACCCGCTTCGCCGTCAACGCCGCCTGCGTCCGGCAGCGGCGCCCGCTCGTCAGCGCCGCGGTGATCCGCTGGGAGGTTCAGGTGGCGGTCTTCCGTGGGGACCGCGGCGGGGGCCCCTGTTACCGTTGCCTCTTTCCGGACACCGAAGACCGGCGCGAGACGTGCAGCGAGACAGGGGTGGCCGCGCCGTTGCCCGGGGTGGCCGGATCGCTCCAGGCATTGGAGGCGCTGAAGCTGGTGACCGGGGCGGGGGAGCCTCTGCAGGGAAGGCTGCTGATCATGGATGCCTTATCCATGCGGGTACGCATCCTCCACGTCCCGGCCGACCCGGAGTGCCCGGTTTGTAACGGTCGCCGGTAGGGGATTCGTGGAGGCGTTTTGCGGCGGGCTGCCCCTGCCCAACGGCAGACGGTTACTAAGTTTTCAGCCGTCGAGCTTCTTCTTCAGGAGCGCATTGACTTGCTGCGGGTTGGCCTTGCCGCCGCTGAGCTTCATCACTTGGCCGACAAAGAAGCCGAGCAGCTTCGTCTTACCGCCCCGGTACTGCTCCAACTGCTGCGGGTTCTCGGCAATCACCTGGTCCACCACCGCCTCGATGGCGCCGGTATCGGTCACCTGCTTGAGCCCCTTCGCCTCGATAATGGCGTCCGGATCACCCTCGCCGGCCCACATGGCCTCGAAGACCTCCTTCGCGGAACGGCCGGAGACCGTCTCGTCCTCGATACGGGCCACCAGGGTGCCCAACGCCTCGGAACCGACCGGACTGTCCTGCAGATCGAGGCCGTCCTTGTTCAGCGCGCCCAGGAAGTCCCCCATCACCCAGTTCGCCGCTCGCTTGGCCGCGCCACCCGCCGCCTTAACCGTGGCCTCGTAGAAGTCCGCCATCTCACGAGTGGTGGTCAGCACCGAGGCGTCGTACGCGGGCAGACCGTACCGCTCGATGAACCGGTCGCGCTTCTCGTCGGGCAATTCCGGCAGCGTGGCCCGGACCTCCTCCACGAAGGCCGGCTCCACCACCAACGGCAGCAGGTCGGGGTCGGGGAAGTAACGGTAGTCGTTGGCCTCTTCCTTGGTCCGCATGGAGCGGGTCTCGCCCCGCTCCACGTCGTACAGCCGTGTCTCCTGGACCACCTCGCCGCCCGACTCGATAAGATCGATCTGGCGCTCCACCTCGTACTCCAACGCCCGCTCGACGAAACGGAAGGAGTTGAGGTTCTTGATCTCGGCGCGGGTGCCGAACTCGGCCTGCCCTTCCGGGCGGACGGAGACGTTGGCGTCGCAGCGGAAGGAGCCCTCCTGCATATTGCCGTCGCAGATCCCCAGGTAGCGCACCAGGGTGTGGAGCTTTTTCATGTACGCCACCGCCTCCCGCGGCGAGCGCATGTCCGGCTCCGAAACGATCTCCACCAGCGGCGTCCCGGCGCGGTTGAGGTCGATCCCGGTCATGCCGTGGAAGTCTTCGTGCAACGACTTGCCGGCGTCTTCCTCCAGGTGGGCGCGGGTGATGCCGACGCGCTTGGTGGTGCCGTCTTCCAGATCGATGTCGAGGTGGCCGCCCTCCACCAGCGGCAGTTCGTACTGGGAGATCTGGTACCCCTTGGGCAGATCGGGGTAGAAGTAGTTCTTACGGGCGAAGACGGAGCGCGGCGCGATCCGCGCGCCAACGGCCAGGCCGAACTTCACCGCCATCCGCACCACTTCGCCGTTGAGCACCGGCAGTACGCCGGGCAGCCCCAAATCGACGGGGCACGCCTGGCGGTTCGGCTCCGCGCCGTAGGCGGTGGACGCCCCGGAGAAGATCTTGCTCTTGGTGGCGAGTTGGGCGTGGATCTCCAACCCGATCACTGTCTCCCAGTTCATTCGAAACCCTCCGGTGCCCGCCGATGCCAGTCCGTAACCTGCTGGTAGTTGTGGGCCGCGTTGAGCAGCCGGGCCTCGTCGAAGTAACCGCCAATCAGTTGCAACCCGGCCGGACGGCCGCCGAGAAAGCCGCACGGCACCGAGAGCGCCGGCAAGCCGGCGAGATTCACCGCCAGGGTGTAGATATCGGAGAGGTACATCTGCACCGGATCGTCGGCGCGCTCCCCCAGGCCGAACGCCACTGTGGGCGATGTCGGGCCGGCAATGAGATCGACCTTCTCCAGCGCCCGGGTAAAGTCGTCGGCGATCAACCGCCGGACCTTTTGCGCCTTCAGGTAGTAGGCGTCGTAGTAGCCCGCCGACAGAGCGTAAGTCCCCACCAGAATGCGCCGCTTGACCTCGTCACCGAAGCCCTCCGCGCGGCTCCGCTTGTACAGGTCTTCCAGGCTCTTGGGATCGGAGCAGCGGTGACCGAAACGGACGCCGTCGTAGCGGGCCAAGTTGGAAGACGCCTCCGCCGGAGCGATCACGTAGTAGGCGGGCAGCGCCAACTCCATATTCGGCAGCGAGATCTCGACCAGCTCAGCGCCAAGCCCTTCGAGTTCGGCCAGGGCGCTCTCTACCAACCCCCGCACACCACTTTCGAGCCCCTTGCCAAAAAACTCCGCCGGCACCCCCACGCGCACGCCACGGAGCGTACCGCCCAGCCCCTCCGTGTAATCGGGAACCTCCCGGTCGACACTGGTGGAGTCCTTGGGATCGAAACCGGCCATGGCCCCGAGCATCAGGGCCAGATCCTCGGCGGTCCGGGCGAACGGCCCGGCCTGATCGAGGCTCGACGCGAAGGCGATCATGCCCCAGCGCGAAACCCGGCCGTAGGTCGGCTTCAGTCCGCAGACGCCGCTGAGGGCCGCCGGCTGGCGGATCGAACCGCCGGTATCGGTCCCGGTCGCCGCCGGCGCCAACCGGGCCGCCACGGCCGCGGCGGAGCCGCCGGAGGAGCCGCCGGGAACGGTCTCCGGATCCCACGGATTACGTACCGGACCGAAGTGGCTGGTCTCGTTGGACGATCCCATGGCGAACTCGTCCATATTCGCCTTCCCCAGCATTACGGCGCCAGCCGCTTCCAACCGTTCCACGACCGTGGCGCTATACGGCGCCACAAACGGGTCGAGCATCCGCGAGCCGCAAGTAGTCCGCACCCCGTCGGCGCAAAAGATGTCCTTATGGACAATGGGCACTCCGGTCATCGGACCGGCATCGCCACCGCGCAGCCGGTCATCGGCGGCATCGGCGGCGGCCAACGCGCGTTCCGCCGTGATTGTGATCAAGCTATTGAGCTTGGGGTCGAGGCGTTCGATGCGCCGCAGGCACGCCTCTGTCAACTCGCGGCTGGAGATCTCGCCAGCGCGCAACGCCTTCGAGGACTCTGCAACCGTCTTCTCGTGGATGGTATCCGTTGATCGCTCCGCCACTGAACGCCCCTCTTATTCGACGACCCTGGGAACCAGATAGAGGCCGGCCTCCACGGCGGGCGCCACCTTTTGGTAGTGTTCCCGCCGATCCGACTCGGTCACCCCGTCGGAGCGCAGCCGTTGGACCGCATCCAACGGGTGGGCCATCGGCTCCACTCCGTCGGTATCGACGGCGTTCATCTGCTCCACGAAGGAGAGGATTTCGGAAAGGTCACGTGCGTAACCTTCGACGCTCTCGTCGTCGATACCGATCCTGGCCAGATGGGCGATCGCAAGAACCTCATCCCTACCTAGCGCCATGTACGCGTTCCCCCCAATACTGTGAGCGCGTGAACTTACCACACCGATTTACTTGCCCAAACCCCTGGCCACTGCTAGATTAGCGCACCTTCGACCTAGCAGGGCGCAGGAATGTTCAAGGGAATCCGCGGACTCTTTTCCAACGATCTATCAATCGATCTCGGCACCGCCAACACACTGATCTATCTGCGTGGTCAGGGGATCGTGTTGAGCGAACCATCGGTTGTCGCCATTCAACAAGACAAGGACGGGGGCAGCAAACGCATCGCCGCGGTAGGCGCCGAGGCGAAACGGATGCTCGGCCGCACTCCCGGCACCATCCGCGCCATCCGGCCGCTGAAGGACGGTGTAATCGCCGACTTCACCGTCACGGAGAAGATGCTCCAGCACTTTATCAAGAAGGTGCATGAGGCGCGGTTCTTCAAGCCGAGCCCGCGGGTGCTGGTCTGCGTTCCGTGCGGATCGACCCAGGTGGAGCGGCGCGCGATCCGGGAATCCGCCACCGGAGCGGGCGCCCGCGAGGTGCATCTGATCGAGGAGCCCATGGCGGCCGCCCTCGGCGCGAGCATGCCGGTGGATGAAGCCAGCGGATCGATGGTTCTGGATATCGGGGGCGGCACATCCGAAGTGGCCGTGCTCTCCCTTAACGGCATTGTCTACTCGGCGTCCGTCCGCATTGGCGGCGACCGCTTCGACGACGCGATCATCAACTACGTCCGCCGCAACTACGGCATCCTGATCGGCGAGTCGACGGCGGAGCGGGTCAAGCAGGAGTGCGGCACCGCGTTCCCCGACACCGAGGTCCGGGAGATGGAGGTCCGGGGCCGCAATCTGGCCCAAGGCGTGCCGCGCTCGTTCACGCTCAACTCCAACGAGATACTGGAAGGGCTGCAGGAGCCGCTCTCGGGCATTGTCAGCGCCCTGAAGACGGCCCTGGAGCAGACCCCGCCCGAACTCGGTGCCGACGTCGCCGAACGCGGCATCGTGCTCACCGGCGGCGGTGCGCTTCTGCGCAATATCGACCGGTTGATCATGGAGGAGACGGGACTCCCAGTGGTGGTCGCCGATGATCCACTGACCTGCGTCGCCAGGGGCGGCGGCCGCGCGCTGGAGCTAATGGACGAGCGGGGCGCGGATCTGTTTGTCACCGAGTAACGCGATCGTTCCGATGCACCGGCTAGGGGTATAACGAATCAGGGAGCACGCCATCGGCGTGTTTTCTGATTTTTCCTATCACCTCCTACCAAGGGCTTGTGGTCGTTTCCACGAGGCCGGCTCTGCATGAAGGGATCCTTTTAGGCAACACCACACCTAGATGGGTTTTATCCTTAGTGCGCTGCGGTAGACTTGGTGCCTTGCCGCATCCCCATCGTGAGGCTATAGAACCATCAAGCCGCTGTTCCTCCAAGGCCCTTCGGCAACCGTCCGGCTGGTATTACTGGCGACGGCGTCCATCCTCTTAATGACGCTCGACCAGCGGGAACACCTCGCGGAGCCGGTCCGAGAAACGGTGGCCGGCGTCGTCTATCCCATTCAGTTTCTTGTGGACGTACCGTTCGACTTAGCGGGCCGCCTCTCGGAGAGATTGGCTACCCGGCAACAGCTCATTGAAGAGAACCGGTCGCTGCGTACCCGCCAATTGAAGTACGAGGGCCGTCTGCAACGAATGGAGACGCTACAAACCGAGAATGAACGGCTACGCAATCTGCTCGACTCGTCCCGGCGCGTGGAACACGAGGTCGCGGTTGCGCAACTCATGCGTATCGATCTCGACCCGTACACCCATCTGGTGCTGATTGACCACGGCAGCACGTCTGGGGTCTTTCCCGGACAGCCGGTTTTGGACTCCCGTGGCGTGATGGGGCAAGTCGACCGAGTCGGACCGTACTCGGCGATGGTGCGGCTGATATCCGACCCCAGTCACGCCATTCCGGTGGAGGTAAAGCGCAACGGATTGCGCTCCATTGCTGTCGGCTCCGGCGACCTGGGCCAATTGGAACTTGCCAACGTCCCCAATAATGCCGACATCCGCAGCGGTGATTTGCTCACCGCTTCCGGGCTCGGGGGCGTCTTCCCACGAGGCTATCCGGTCGCGGAAGTAACATCCGTGGCCATCGAGCCGGGCGAACCCTTCGCTCGAGTCCATGTAAAACCGGTGGCGGCCCTCGACCGAAGCCGGAAGGTGCTTCTGGTGCTGACGCCCGACGGGTCATCGGAAATGGAAGTGGACATATCGGCGCTAGAAGGGGAGGAAGGCTCTTGAACGAACGCGGCCACCAGGGCGGATCGGTCATTATCGTGAGCCTACTAGTCGCGCTGCTGCTCACTGTTGTTCCGCTGCCGGCCTGGGCCCACGCCGTGCGGCCCGAGTGGACCGCTCTGATTCTACTTTACTGGGCACTGGCGCTTCCGGAGCGCGTCGGGGTGGGTGTCGCTTGGCTCACCGGGTTTTTCCAGGATGCGCTCCTGGGGACTCTGCTGGGACAACACGCCCTGGCTTTCGCCCTGATCTGCTATCTGGTGCTGCGCTTTCACCAACGGATCCGCCCGGTACCGCCCTGGCAGCAGGCGCTGGTGGTTCTCGGACTACTCCTGATCGGGCAGTTGGTGATTCTATGGGTCAACGGGCTGATCGGGCGCCCCGCTCCGGGCTGGGAGACAGGGGCCGCGCTCATCATCGGGGCGGCCCTTTGGCCGATGATCTTCCATACCATGCGCTCGGTCAGGCGCCGGTTCAACGTTCAGTAGGTCGGCTAGCTTGAAGGAACAGACCGCTATCAGAGATCGCCGACAGGACGCCCGGTTAGTGGCACGCCGAGTCATTTTCGGCGGCCTGCTCTGCATCCTGGCGGTAGTGGTCCTGATGGCCCAAATGGTGCGTTTGCAGGTAGTCGACCACCACCACTACGTCACCCTCTCTCAGGAGAACCGGGTCAAGGTCGTGCCGGTGCCGCCGACCCGCGGTCTCATCTACGACCGTAACGGCGTTCTGCTCGCCGACAACCGCCCATCCTACCGCCTTGTGGTCACGCCGGAGCGGGTTCCCGATATCCAACGCTCTCTGGCGGAGGTCGTGGAAATCATCGACCTGCCGGATGCCAAACGGGAACGTTTTGAAGATCTACTGCGGCGTAAGCGGCACTTTGAGGAGATCCCGCTGCGCACCAGACTGAGCGACGAAGAAGTGGCTCGCTTCGCCGCCCACCGGCACCGCTTTCCCGGGATGGAGGTGCGGGCGCAACTGGTCCGCCACTACCCGGAACGGAAGCACGCCTCCCATGCCGTCGGCTACGTGGGCCGGATCAGCCCCAGCGAACTGCGCCGAATCGACACCTCCAGATACCGCGGCACCAGCCATATCGGCAAGGGCGGCATTGAGTTGGCTTATGAGAATGTGCTCCACGGCAATGTCGGCTTCGAACGGGTGGAGACCAACGCTTTGGGCCGTGTCATCCGCACCCTTGATCGCCAACCGCCGGAGCCCGGCAACGACCTGATCTTGACCATCGACAGCCGCCTGCAGGATGTCGCGGAAAGGGCCCTCGGCGACCGGCGGGGAGCAGCCATCGCCATGGACCCCCGGAACGGTGAGATTCTGGCCATGGCCAGCGCCCCGAAATACGACCCCAATATCTTCGTCGACGGCATGAGCCGGGACCAATTCGAGCAATTGGAGCGTGGCTCTTGGCAACCGCTTTTCAACCGCGCAGTGCGGGGCCGCTACTCTCCCGCATCCACCATCAAGCCGTTCATTGGGCTGGCGGCATTGGAGAAGGGCATCATCACTGCCGACGAGACGCTTCGCTGCACCGGAGAGTTCACCATCGAGGGTGGTGATCGTCCCTACCGGTGCTGGCGGCCGGGCGGGCACGGGGATGTCGACCTGGCCGCCGCCGTGGCGCAATCGAGCAACGTCTACTTTTACAAGGTCGGCTTCGAACTCGGCATCGACGCCATGGAGTCATTCCTCGGCCTATTCAGTTTCGGGGAATCGACCGGCATCGATCTAATCGGCGAGCGCGTCGGCGTCTTACCATCACGGGACTGGAAGCGCACGAACCTAGGCGAGGGGTGGTTTCATGGCGAGACGGTCATCACCAGCATCGGACTGGGCTACTTCTTGGCGACACCGCTGCAACTCGCCACTGCCACCTCGACCCTGGCCAACCGGGGAGAACGCGTTCAGCCGCGCCTGGTGAGAGCGATCAATGATGGAAGCAGCGGCGAACAACGCCCGCTCGGCGCCGACACCCCCCAGCAACGCATCGAATTGAACGATCAAGGGCACTGGGAGGCGACCATCGACGCCATGCGTGCCTCCGTCCGCCACCCCCGCGGCACCGCCCGCCTTATCTCTCGCGGGCTGCGCTACGATCTGGTAGGCAAGACAGGAACAGCCCAGTTGGCCGCTCTCGATGAGGAGATGGAGTACGAACACGAGGAACGCCCAGAGCATCTGCGCGATCATGCGCTCTTTATCGCCTTTGCCCCCGCCGACTCCCCGGAGATCGCTGTCGCGGTCGTCATCGAGCACGGCGGCGGCGGCGGCGCGGCGGCCGCGCCGGTGGCGCGAGCGATCACCGATGCCTGGCTGCTCCACGACATCAGCTACCTGACGACCCTGGAAGCTGGTCGCGTCGACACGCGGGAGGTGGAAAGCGTTATCGAGACACCGGGAGGCGCACAACCGTGAGCTTCACCAGCACCGAATACCGCGGTACCGAACTTCAACGGCTCTCCATCCTCCAGGACCGCCTGCATCTGGATGGCTCGCTGCTGACCGCGTTGCTCGCGCTCTCCGTCTTCGGCATGGCGGTACTCTACAGCGCCTTCGGCGAGGATATCGCCCAAGTCCAGAAGCAGGCCGTCCGCCTTTCGGTCGGTTTCGTCGCCCTATTCGCCATGGCCCAACTCCCGCCGCAGACGCTGCGCCGCGCCGCGCCGTGGATCTTCGCCGGGGGTATGGTCCTGCTGATCGCTGTTATATCCCTCGGCGTCATTGGCCAAGGCGCCCAGCGCTGGATCGACCTGGGCCTCTTCCGCTTCCAACCGGCGGAACTGATGAAGATCGCTTTGCCGGTGATGCTCGCCTGGCTGTTCGCAGAAGGCGATCTGCCGCCGCGATGGACCCGTACGCTCATCGCACTCGGTCTGATCCTGATCCCCACCGCGCTGATCGCCCTCCAGCCCGACCTCGGCACCGCTCTCCTGGTTGCGGCATCGGGGGTCTTCGTCCTCTACCTGTCCGGCCTGCGCTGGCGGTGGATCCTCGGCGGTATCGCCGCGGCGGGGGCAGCGGCCCCCCTACTTTGGCACTTTGTCATGCACTCGTACCAGAAGGCGCGCGTGTTGACCTTCCTCAACCCCGAGAGCGATCCGTTGGGGGCGGGATACCACATTATTCAATCGAAGATCGCTATCGGCTCGGGCGGACTGTTCGGCAAGGGGTGGCTCAACGGCACCCAGGCGCACCTCGAGTTCATCCCGGAACGCCATACCGACTTCGTTCTGGCTGTGGTGGCCGAGGAGTTCGGCTTGGTAGGGGTGGCGCAGTTGATGGCCGTCTATCTCTTTATTGTCGGACGCGGCCTCTACATTGCGGTAAACGCCCAAGACAACTTCGGCCGCCTGCTAGCCGGCGGCCTGTCCTTGACGTTCTTCGTCTATGCGGTCGTCAATGCCGGGATGATCTCTGGGCTGCTGCCGGTGGTCGGCCTGCCCCTCCCGCTGATCAGTTTCGGCGGCTCCTCCTTAGTGACCATCATGGCGGCATTCGGTATTCTCATGGCCATCCATACTCATCGCCGTATCTGGTCGTCGTAACCTGATGAACTTCTTGCTTAAGACTGTGACTCGCCTCGTCCTGGCGGCGGCACTCGCTACCGGCGTCACCACGGCGGCCCAAGGCTCTCTGATCGACCGCCCGGAAGTCCGCGCATTCGCCTCGGAGTTTTCGATCCGTCACGGCATTCCGGAGGAAGAGGTTCAGGCCATACTGGCCGAAGCCCGCCACGACCCCGAGGTCATTGAACGCGCGGAACGCCCGGCCGAGCGCCTCTCCTGGCAACGCTACCGCCCCATCTTTCTCACGCAGGAGCGAATTGAGCAGGGGGTGGAATACTGGGAACGCAATGAAGAGTTGCTAGAGGAGATCGCGGACCTGTACGGCGTCGACCCCGAAATCATCGTCGCCATTCTCGGCGTCGAGAGCCGTTACGGCAGCCACCGCGGCCGGCACCGGATCATTGATGCCCTGGCCACATTGGCGTTCGACTTCCCCAGAAGGGGCAGCTTCTTCCGCAGCGAATTGGAGGCGTTCCTGCTGCTGGCCCGCGAGGAAGGGATCGATCCCACCGAGCCCACCGGCTCTTACGCCGGCGCCATGGGCAAACCGCAGTTCATCGCCTCGAGCTATCGCGCCTATGCGGTGGATCACAACGGCGACGGGCGCCGAGACCTTTTCGACAACTCCGGCGACGCGCTAGCGAGCGTGGCCAACTACCTAGCCGTTCATGGATGGAAACGCGGTGAACCGTTGGCAAGGCGGGTCGAGGTCACCGGAGCGGCGTGGAAGGATCTCACCTCCCCGTTGAACCGCCCAGTACGGGTGGCCCACAAAGTCAACACGCTGCGCGATGCCGGCGTTATCATATCCGGGGAAATCGATTCTGGCGCCACAGTGGCACTGATCGAACTGCAAGGGGCTGAGGGTGCCGAACACTGGATCACCCATCGCAATTTCTATGCTGTTACCCGCTACAATCACAGCGCCCTTTACGCCATGGCGGTCCATCAACTGGCAGAAGAGATCCGGGAGGCGCGGCGGCAATGACCACCACCATCGGGGGAACCGTCCAACCAACCCGCCGGCGCCCCGTGCGCGGTCATCCGGCCGCTCACGGCTTGTTGCTGATAGCCGCCTTCGGGCTGGCCGCTTGCGCCGGGGGCCCGCCTTCCCGGGTAACCGGTGACGGCGGGCCCGCGCGGCCACCGGCGGAATTGGCCGACCTACCCGACGCGGTACCGCAGCACGCGCCCCGCAGCCGTTACGGCAACCCGCCGAGCTACGAAGTATTCGGCGTAACGTATTACGTTATGGATTCAGTGCCGCCTCGATTCGAGGAGGAGGGGCGGGCGTCGTGGTACGGAGAGAAATTCCATGGCCGCCGGACATCCAGCGGTGAGCCGTACGACATGTACGCCATGACCGCCGCTCACCGCAGCCTACCCCTGCCTACTTGGGTGGAAGTAACCAATCTTGAGAATAACCGCAGCGTCGTGGTGAAGGTCAATGATCGCGGCCCGTTCGTGGATACCGATCAGCGGATTATCGATCTCTCCTATGCCGCGGCGGTCCGGCTGGATATGCACGATCGGGGGACAGCCCCGGTCCGCATCCGCGTGGTGACGCCCGACGATCCGCCGCGCATGGCGGCGGGGGAAAGCCGTGGAACCCCGGCCGCGTCCCTGCCGCCGCCGTCAGAGGTCATTCCTGCCCGGGAGGAACCGGCGGAGAAAGAGGCGGAAGAAACGGAAGAGGCGGACCGCGCGGCAACGGCACCGTCGGGCGCGGAGCAAGGGGTTGACGCGGTGGCACGGGCCGCCGCGGCCTCGTCGCCCTCTCGGGGAACGCGGGACGAGGCGCCCGTAGAGATCGGAACCGCCGAACCGATCATCTCGGCCTCCGCCGAGATTGCTCCGGTCAATCTTTACCTCCAGGTGGGCGCCTTCGCCGGACGGGACAATGCGGAACGCATGCAGGCCCATCTGCATGAAACCTTGCAGACGCCGGTCACCATTGACAATCTCGAACGCGACGGGCGGGCGCTATACCGGGTGCGTCTCGGACCGTTACAGAGCGTCGCCGACGCCGACCGCCTGGGGGAACAACTGGAGTCGAAGGGGATCGATACATTCCTCGTCGCCCCATGACCGGGGCTTCACGCCGCGCCAAACCAATCTTGTTTGCAGATCTCGGGAGACCCGTTCAACGCCCATGAAGAGCATGTTCAGCACTTGGTTCACCGCTCTGGCCCTTCTTCTCGCCACCACCACGGCCCAGGCCACGCAGCAGTGGGGCACCGGACTGGCCGAGGCCATTCCTACTCCGGACCCGCCCCGTATCGGCGCCCCCAGCTACATCCTGGTGGACATGCATAGCGGGTACGTGCTGGCGTCCCGTGACGCCCACGAACCGTGGGAGCCAGCGAGCCTGGTGAAGATGATGACCGCCTATGTTGTCTTCAACGAACTGAAAGCCGGGCACATCAGTCTTGATGACGAGGTCCCCGTGAGTGAGCGTGCATGGCGCGCGCCTGGATCACGGATGTTCATTGAGGTCGGCTCCCGTGTCCCGGTGGAAAAACTGCTCATGGGATTGATCGTTCAATCCGGCAACGACGCCGCGATCACACTGGCCGAATACGTAGCCGGGGACGAAGAGACCTTCGCCCAGGTAATGAACCAGTACGCCGACCGGCTCGGCTTGACCAACACCCGCTTTACCAATGCGACCGGGCTGCCCGACCCGGAGATGCAGACGAGCGCCTGGGACTCGGCGCGGCTCGCGCAAGCCATAATCGAGGAGTTCCCAGAGTACTACACCTGGTACTCGGTCCGCGCTTATGAGTACGGAGGCATCAACCAACACAACCGGAACCAGCTGCTCTGGCGGGACGAGAGCGTTGACGGCGTGAAGACCGGCCATACCCAATCGGCCGGATACAACCTCACCACATCCGCCGAACGCGACGGCATGCGGCTGATCGCCGTCGTGCTGGGCACCAGCAGCGAACGGGACCGCGCGCAGCAGAGCCACCAACTGCTGAATTACGGCTTCCGTTTTTTTGAGACCCACCGCTTATACCGCAGCGGCGAGGCGCTGACCGAGGCACGCGCGTGGAAGGGCGATCAGGAAAGCGTGGCTCTCGGTGTCGTGGACGACCTCTACGTCACCATTCCACGGCGGCAGTACGACAACATTGCGGCGACAATCTCCATCGACGGACAGGTTGTGGCGCCGGTCTCCGCTGGGCAAGAGTTGGGCTGGCTACGGATTCAACTGCTGGGTGAGACGATCCACGAGGCGCCACTGATCGCCCTGGACGATATCGAGGAAGGCAGCATATGGCGGCGCGTATTGGACGACGTCCTGCTGCGCTTCCAATGACGGAGGAGCAGCGATGACCGTCGAGCCACCCCTCTGCTACCTCAATGGCGAGTATATGGCCCTGGAGTCGGCGCGGATCTCACCGCTGGACCGTGGATTCCTCTTTGGCGACGCCGTCTACGAGGTCATTCCGGTTTATGGTGGGGTTCCGTTCCGGCTCGACACCCACTTGGGCCGGCTCACCGCCTCGCTGACGGCGACCCGCATTCCGGCACCGTTGGACGCCGCCGGCTGGAGGGCGGTCATCGACCGCCTGGTTGAGGCCGAAGGTGGGGGCGATCAGACGGTCTACCTGCAGGTAAGCCGCGGTGCGCCGCCGAATCGCGACCACGCCTTTCCACAGGAAGCGGAACCGACCGTCTTCGCCATGGCCTCCCCGCTTCCCGACACTTCGGCGCTTCGGGAGCACGGAGTCGCCGTCACGACCGCCGACGACATCCGCTGGCAACGGTGCGACATCAAATCGGTCGCCCTGCTGGCCAATGTACTGCTACGCCAAGATGCGCTGGACCGCGGCGCCCAGGAGTCGGTCTTGGTCCGCGACGACCGCGTGACCGAAGGTTCGGCCAGCAACATCTTTCTGGTGCGCGGCGGCGTGCTAATCACACCGGAACTGGAGGGCGGCATCCTCTCCGGCGTCACGCGGGATCTCATCCTGGAATTGGCGCGCGCCGGGAACCGGCCGGTGGAGTGCCGGCGGGTCGACGCCGAAGAGCTAACCGGCGCCGACGAGATCTGGCTGACGAGCTCCACCAAGGAAGTGATCCCCGTCACCCGGCTCGACGGCCGGCCGGTCGGCGGTGGCACGCCGGGACCGTACTACCGGGACATGCGCGCGTGGTTCGATGAGTACAAGGCCGATTATGCGGAAGGCCGGAGTGCCTGAGGCCGGTCCCGCCGCCACCGCTGGGATCGTCACACGCCGCCTCGGCCTCCGCGCCTACGCCTCCACTTGGGAGGCAATGCGCGAGTTCACCGACTCGCGCACCGGGTCGACCCCGGACGAGTTGTGGCTCCTCCAGCACCCACCGGTCTTTACCCTGGGGCAAGCCGGCCGGCGTGAACACATCCTCAACCCCGGAGAGACGCCGGTCGTCCAGACCGATCGCGGTGGCCAAGTCACATGGCACGGCCCCGGACAGATCGTCGCCTACGCGCTGATCGACCTGCACCGCCGCGGCCTCGGCGTACGGCGGATGGTCAGTGCCCTGGAAGAGGGCGTCACCCGGCTGCTGGCCGATTACGGCATCTCCGCCCACACGCGGCCGGACGCCCCCGGGGTCTACGTCACGCGGAGGAAGGTGGCGGCGCTGGGGCTGCGCGTCCGCCGGGGCCGCAGCTACCACGGCCTCGCCCTCAACATCGACAACGAGCTGGAACCCTTCACCCGGATCAACCCGTGCGGGCACGCCGGGCTGGAGACCACTCGGCTGCGTGATCTCGGCGTGGACACGCCCCTCGACCGGCTGGAAGATGAGCTGGCCGCCCATCTGCGCCGCGCCCTCGGCGAAAACGAACCTTACTAACCTTACAAAGAGTATTGGTGCGGTCGCGCTTTCCGGAGAGGGACGGAATGCTCGCTACGTTGATGATCTACTTGGGAGCGGGGGCCGTGGCAGGGCTGATCGGGGGCTTGTTCGGCCTCGGTGGCGGCGTGGTCATGGTGCCGGTGATGCTCTTTGTCTTCACTGCCCAGGGCCTGCCCGAAGCGGCCACCATGCACATGGCGGTGGCCAGCTCGCTGGCCATCATCGTCCTCACCTCCCTCTCCTCGGTACGCGCCCACCACCGGCTACGCGGTGTCCTGTGGCCGGTCTTCGTCCGTCTCGCTCCGGGCATCGTAGCGGGGGCGCTGGCCGGAGCGTGGTTTGCCGACAGCCTCTCCGCCGCCGCGCTGCAGAACGTCTTCGCGCTCTTCCTGGCGGCCGTGGCCGCGAAGATGGCCCTCGAACTCACCCCCGCGTCCGGACGCCACCTGCCCGGCACCGCGGCGATGACCGCCGCCGGCGGGGTGATCGGGGCCGCATCAGCGGTGGTCGGCATCGGTGGCGGGACGCTGACCGTTCCGTTCCTCACGCGGTGCGGCATCGCCATGCGGCAGGCGGTGGGAACCTCGGCCGCCTGCGGGCTGCCGATCGCCCTGGCGGGAGCGGCCGGCTTCATGCTGACCGGGTGGGGCCAACCCGAGCTTCCGCCCTTCACCACCGGCTATGTCTACTGGCCCGCGGTCGGGGGCATAGCGGCGGCCAGTGTAGTCGCCGCCCCGGTCGGCGCCCGACTCGCGCACCGGATGCCCGCTCCCCTTTTACGGCGGCTGTTCGCCGCGCTGCTGGCGCTGGTCGCGCTACGGCTGTTCCTCGGATGATACGGCCCGGGATACGACACGCCGTCCGGCACCTCACGGGAAGCCCGAAAAACCGGTGTCCGGGGTGGCGGGGGCGCCCATCCAGGGTGTCGGCCGCCTGGACGGCGGCCGTCAAGCCTCCAGGGAAGGATTCACGGCGTCCCTGGATGGGCGCCCCCGCCACCCCGGACACCGGTTTTTCGGGCTTCCCTCACGTCAACGGATAGCGCTCCATCAAATACCCGAGGACATCCTGGGAGACCGCCTCCGGATTCGCCGTGAGCATCGCCGGCATCGCCTCGCGGCGCAGCCGTATCTCGTCGCCCTCGCGGTAGAAGAACTCCGCTGCCGCCTCGCGGCCGTCATTGTCCTCCACGGTGAAGCCCGCCCCCGAACCGGGACGGACCCGCGCGAAGGGCGTCCCCGCCGGCAGTTCGTGAAAGTTAAGCCGCTCCAGGTCATCCATCAGCCTGAGGTCGACGTCGTCGCGGCCGAAACCGAAGGTACAGTTCTCAGGGATCCGGATCGCCCCAACAGTGTGGTAGACGGTGACATCACTCGGACCGGTATTCGGCAAGCGGACCAGATGGAGGGCGCTGTCCACGAGTTCGGCGGCGTGCTCCGCGGCGCCGGGGCTGCCGGACTGTCCGCACTCGACGGTCACCGCCGGTGCCAACCGGGCGAAGGCCATCGACTGCACCCCGAGGGGACGGGTGAAGTAGACCACGGTGCGCGAGAAGAGCGCGGCCAAGTGGAGATACGGGGCCTCCAGGGCATTGACGCAACCGTAGTGGGGATTGATACCGGTGTTGTTGTGAATGTCGATGCTGGCGAAACACCCCCGCGAGCGCATGCGGGCCACCACCTCGGCGGCCATCCGCCGCTCGTCGGTATCCGCCAGCGTGGTGCCGGGCCAGATGCGATTGTAGTCGGGCTGCCCCGCCAGCCTCCGCCTGCCGGCGCGCGCCGCCGCGACATTGCCGACAAAGAGGGCGAGGCCGCGCGGCAGCGTCCGCCCCGCATAGTCGGAGAGGACGCGCTGCACCGCCTCCAGTCCGGTGGTCTCATTGCCGTGCAGCAACACGGAGACGAATAGCGGCGGCTCACGCGCCCCCTCCAGGAAGAACAGGGTCGGACCGCCCAGCATCGCCTCCATCTCGGTCGCCGGCGCCGTCAGGAAGCCGTCCGGCAGACTCTCGCTCACTCGCAGCATGAACACTCCGTTACAGCGGCCACCGATGCACCGGCTCGCCCGTGGCGGCCCGCTCCAGATAGGCCAGCGTCAGGTCGGCCATATCACGGCCGTGACGCTCCACCCAGGCGCTCTGCCAGGCGGCCCCGGTCGCGCCACGGGCCGTCCGCTCGGCGATGACGTCGAGATAGGGCGCCGCGTCCCCTTCGGCAACGCCCATGCGTGCCAGCCCGCGCCGAGCCGCCGGCAGCAGCCGCTCCTGGATCAAAGCGCCCAATAGGCCGCGCTGGCCGCCGAACCACTCCACCTCGGCCGCCAACCCGTAACGGGCGGCCTGATAGAAGTTCCGTTCCGCCAAGTGAAACGGCAAACGCTCCGCCATCGGCGCCGCCTCCGCGGCCAGATCGCAGACAGCGCCGTAGAAGAACGCGGCATTGGCCACCACGTCACGCATGGTCGGCCCGGACGCCATCACCCGGTGCTCCATGCGCAGGTGGCACCGCCCCTCCACCACCTCGACCAGCGGCCGGTTCCAACGCCAGATCGTACCGTTATGCAACCGCAGGTGGGCGAGCTGCTCCGGCGGTGTATCGAAGAGCATCGGCAGCAGGAGCGGATGGTGTTGCCGATTCTCCACGAAGAAATTGTAGAGGGCATCGCGCCCGTAGCCACTGCCGAACCCGACCCGCGCCAGCGGCCCGGCGCGGTCACGCTCCAGCGCCGTCACCGCCACCGCCTGCTCGAACAACGGAATCCGCGTCTCCTCCCACAGGCGCCGGCCGAACAGGAAGGGTGAGTTGGCCGCCACGCCAACGGTAGCCGCGGAGAGCACCACGGCCGCGTTAAAGTAGTCCGCGGCCCGTGCCGGAGGCACCTGGATGTGGAGCTGCAGCGACGTGGTGGCCGCCTCCAGCATCACATCGAAGCGTTCCGTGCTGAGATGCTCTACGCCGTCGATCTCCAACTGCAGCGGTTGGCGGTTACGCAACGCGAGCACCTGCTCATTGAGCGCCATATAACGCGGCGACGGCGTCATACTGGCCACTGTCAGATCGGATTCACGCAGAGAGGGGAGGATGCCCATCAACCCGATCCTCGCCCCCTCCTCTCCGGCCGCGGCCTCCGCCACGCCCAATCGCCCCGCCAACTCCGCCTCCAGCCCCGAGAAGGGGCGGCCGGCCAACGGGTAGACCCCCGTGTTCAGCTCCAAGTTGTAGAGGGCAAGCTCATTCTCGATATGCGGATCGGAGACACGGTCGAGGACTTGCTCATTGAGCGGTGCCGGCAGGCCTTCCCCATCCACCAGCCACGCCTCCAACTCCAACCCCATCCGCGGATGCTCATCCGCCAGGGAGCCGCTTCTGATCCACTCCCGCAACAATTCCGTCTCGACTTTCAGGCGGCGGCGAAACTCGGCGAAGTCGTCCCGCGTGAAATGCGTCTGCGCGATCTTCTGCCCCATTCGTTACCCCCTCTCCTTCCGGCGCGCGCGAAGCGCCTCCAACCGTTCCGGCGTCCCCACATCCTCCCACTCGCCACCGTAGTGCTCCCCGGTCAGACGGCCAGCGGCGGCAGCGCGCCTGTAGAGCGGAGCCAAAGGGAACCGCCCCGGGCGCGCGCCGTCGAAGAGCGCGGGGCGCACCGCCGCCACCCCCGCATAGGTTAGCGTCCACTCACCTTGAAGCTGGACACGGCCGCTCTCCAATGCGAAGTCCCCGGACGGATGCTGCGCCGGATTATCCACCAATACCAAGTGCGCCAACCCTTCCGGCTCGCGGGGCAGCGCCTCGAAGGAGTAATCGGTCCATACATCGCCGTTAACGACCCAGAACGGGGTCGGCCCCAGAAGCGGCAATGCCCGCAGGATGCCGCCGCCGGTATCTAGAGCGCCGGGCGGTTCGCGGCTGTAGACGATACGCACTCCGAACGACGACCCATCACCCAACGCCGCCTCGATCCGCCCCGCCAACCACGCGACGTTGACCACCACGTCGCGGATACCCGCCGCGGCGAGGCGCTCCAAGTGCCACCCGATCAGCGGCTTACCGCCGACTTCGAGCAGCGGCTTCGGGGTCTCGTCGGTAAGAGGCCGCATCCGCTCGCCCCGCCCCGCCGCCAGAACAATGGCATGCACGATCTCTAGCCCTCCTCTTTATCGAGCCATGGGAAGAGCGGCGCAAGGGTCTCCGCCAACTCCGGGTCGGCGGCCACCGCCTCCCGCAGATAACCGATAAAGCGGGGCGCATCCGCCAGATATCCCGGCTTGTTATCGCGATAGTGCAAGCGCGCGAAGATGCCGAGCACCTTGAGGTGCCGCTGCACCCCCATCCAGCGGCACTCGGTCAAAAAGTCGCCGAACGAGGGCGGCACCGGCAGATCGGCCTTTTGCGCCTCGGTCCAATAACGCCGCAACCCCTCCGTAACGAAACTCTCCGGCCAACTGATGAAGGCGTCGCGATAGAGCGACACCGCATCGTAGGTAACCGGACCGAGGACGGCATCCTGGAAATCGATCACCCCCGGCGCTGGATCGCCGACGAGGAGATTACGGGGCATATAGTCGCGGTGGACGAAGACCCGCGGTTGCGACCCGACCCTTTCCACAATGGCGTCGAAGATCCGTTCCACTTCCCGCCGCCGAACAACGGCCAACGTGATTCCCCGGTGGCGCTCCAGATACCAGACCGGGAACAGCTCCAATTCGGTACGCAGTAGCTCGGCGCTGAACTCCGGCAAGGCGCCGGGGCGGGTGGCCACCTGCCAGCGCAACAGCTCGGCGGTGGCGGCGTCGAACAACCCACGCGGATCTCTGCCGGGAAGCACGTCCAAATACGTCTCCCGGCCCATATCGGTGAGGAGCAGATAGCCCCGCTCCAGATCTTGCGCGAAGATCCGCGGCACATTGACCCCCGCGGCCTGCATCAGCTCGGCCACGCGCAGAAAGGCGGCGAGCGATTCGTGCTGATCGGGAGCATCCATGGCGATATAGGTCTCATCGCCGACGTGAACGCGGAAGTAGCGCCGAGCGCTGGCGTCAGCGGAGGCCACGGCGAGGCGCGGCCGCGGCGTCCGCAACTCCCGGGCACACCACTCCTCCAAGGCCGCGCGGCGCGGATCGGATGCCGTGTTTGATGCGGTGTTGGTTTTCATCCCGCCATTCGGCGTCATCTCGGCTCAGGATTCAAGAAAAAAGATCGAAGCTTCCCGAGAGGAAGCTTTTGCACTGAGACACAGCCTGTGCCAAGGTAACCCCGCTCGCCCGTGGAGCTTCATCCCTGGCCTTGAACCACACAGCCCTTTCAGGCGCCGTTGTTGTTCTGTCGACCCTGGTTTCCTGCGCCGCCGCCGAAACCGGGGACAGTCCCCTTGAGCCCGCCGAAATGGCGATCCCGCTGGAGGACGAAGCCATCGACTGGCGCCGCGCGCGCCGGGAAGCGCTGTGCGGCCCCCGCCTGGCGCGGCCGCCCGACATCGTCGACCCCCGTATGCGCACCGCCCCCGGCACGCCGCTAGTGCTGGAGGCCGACTCGATTTTCATCGATTCCACCGCGGCGCGATACCAACTGCGGGGCAAAGTGCTCATGGAGCGCCTCGACCAGTGGCTGCGTTCCGACGCCGTCGACTACGACGCGGCCGCCGACCGGGCGTTGGTGCCGACACCGTTCAGTTACAGCGAGGCGGGGCTGAACCTGGAGGGGACGTCGGCGGAGATCGACCTCGGCGCTGACACCCTCGATGTGGAACACGCCCGCTACCGGCTATGGGAGAACTACGCCCACGGCGAAGCGGGGCGGATGAACAACCGCGAGGGGCGCTACACCAGCCTGGATAATCTACGCTACTCCACCTGCCCGCCGGGGCAAGAAATGTGGTGGCTACGCGCCAGCCGGCTCGACCTCGACACCGGGGAAGGCATGGGCCGAGCGCGCCACACCCGCGTGGAGGTGGGTGGGGTACCACTCTTTTACTTCCCGTACCTGGTCTTCCCCATCGACGACCGCCGGCGGACCGGTTTACTGCCGCCCAACATCGGCAACTCCTCCAGCCACGGCACGCACGTCACATTGCCGGTCTATCTCAATCTGGCGCCGAACTACGACGCCACGATCTACCCGACATACTACTCGCGCCGGGGCCAGCAGATAGGAGCGGACTTCCGCTACCTTCAACCCTCGTTTTCGGGCGAGATGACAGCCGAGTACCTACCCAACGACCAGATCCTCGAGGAGGATCGGTGGGCGGGACAGTTGTCGCACCGGGGCCGCCTGCCCGCCGATATCCGCTACGACGCGGAAATCAACCGGGTCAGTGACGAAGACTACCTTCGCGATTTCTCCTCCAACCTGGCCGCCTCCAGTCCGGCGGAATTGGAGAGTCGGGCCAGCGTCAGCCAATCGGCGGGGGCCCATAGCTGGCAAGCCCAATTCCGTCACTGGCAAACGCTGCGCGGCGATCCATCCTACCGGCGATGGCCTCAGGTCGATTACCAACACTTACCGGGCCGGCTACCCGGCGGCGTCGATTACCGCCTTACCAGCGAGGCGGTGCGCTTCGCCCATCCCGACGAGTCCGACCGGGACACCGGCGACCGCGTCCATATCGAGCCGCGCTTCGCCAGGCCGTGGCGCCATCCGGCCTTCTTCCTGGAACCGGCGCTCACGGCGCGTTATACCCGCTACGACCTGGACCGCCCGGACGAGGACGCCCCGGAGTCGCCCACCCGCAGCGTGCCTACCGCCAGCCTCGACTCCGGGATCTTCCTCGAGCGGCCGTTTCGGATCGGCGACCGGCTGATGATGCAAACACTGGAGCCCCGCCTCTTCTATCTCTATACACCGTACCGCGACCAGGACGACTTGCCGGTCTTCGATACCGACGAACGGAGTTTTACCGTATCTCAACTGTTCAGTGAGAATCGCTTCAGCGGCGTCGACCGCATTGGCGACGCGGACCAAGTCACAGTCGCGGTAACCACCCGTTTTCTCGATGTCTTCGCCGGGCGGCAGTTCCTGCGCGGCAGCGTCGGACAGATCCACTACCGCCGGGACCGCCGCGTCACTCTTGACGGGGAAGCCGGCGACGAGGAAGAGCGAAACCGCTCGGACATCTTCGTGGACGCCGACGCGGCATTGCCCGGCAACGTGATGCTGCGGGGCGACTACCAGTACGACCCGTACGAGGAGAAATGGGCTTCCTACAGCTACCGGGCGGTCTGGCAGTACCGACCGGCCCCCGACACCGTCCTCAACATCGATTACCGTGTCCGGGAAGAGCGCGTGGAGAATGGCGACAATAACCGCACCGAACAGATCGACACCTCGGCCGTAGTGGGCCTTGGCGCCTCCTGGAGCGTCTTTGGCGCTTGGCAGCGATCGCTGGAGGAACGTGTGAACCTTGAGGTCGCCGGCGGTGTCGAGTATCGGGAGTGCTGCTGGGCTGTCCGTGGCACGATGCGTAGATACCGCACGGGCAGCGAGTTGGAGGCCGAGAATATCTTTATGCTGGAGCTCGAACTCACCGGCCTCGCGAGTTTCGGCCAAGACACCCGCGGATTCCTGTCGGACATGGTACCCGGCCATGACGACACGTTATTCTAGGAGCGTGATGAAAGCCGTATTCCAGACCTTGATTGCCTTGCTGTTGCTGGCCGCGGGCGCCGCTTGGGGCGACGTCCTGGACCGGATCGTGGCCGTTGTGGAACAGGATGTAATTCTCGCCTCGGAGCTTGAAGAGGAGGCCGAGAGCATTCGCCAGGAGTTGCGGCGCCGAGGTGCCGCCCCCCCGTCCGACGACGAGTTGCACCGCCACGTCCTGGAGCGGCTGATCATCCAACGGATCCAGTTGGCGCGAGCCGAACGCGCGGGACTCCGCGTGGATGACGCCACTCTGGACGCCACCGTTAATCGCATTGCCGCTCAGAACAACATGACGCTCTCGCAGCTTCACGACGCATTGGCCCGGGACGGCATCGAGTTCAGCCGGTTCCGGGAGGAGTTGCGCCAGGAGATCGCCATTAACCGACTGCAACAGGCCCGCGTGGAGTCCCAGGTGGAGGTCACCCCGAGAGAGATCGAAGAGGCGCTGGAGACCGCGGCGACCGACGACGGCGTTGAGTACCACGTAGCGCACATCCAGGTGAGCACGCCGGAAGGGGCGTCTGCCGCCGAGATCCGGGAAGCCAGACAGCGCGCCACGGAACTTCACCGGCGGGTCACTCAGAACGAGGCGGACTTTGAGGCCATTGCGGCCGCCTTCTCCGATGCCCGCACCGCGACGGACGGCGGCAGTCTGGGCTGGCGCCTCCCGGGACAACTGCCGTCCGCCTTCGCGGAGTTAGTGCCGGAGTTGCAGCCCGGGGAAATCAGTGACGTCATACAGGCCGCGACCGGCTTTCACATCGTGAAGCTACTAGATACCCGGCGTGAGGGCATCGAGACCGTGGAGGAGACGCGCGCCCGGCATATCCTGGTGAGGACCGATGACCAGATGGGCGACGAAGACGCCCAGGGGCTGCTCGTGGAGTTGCTGAAACGGATCGAGGCCGGCGAGGCGTTTGCCGATTTGGCCCGCGAGCACTCCCAAGACCCGGGCAGCGCCCCGGATGGCGGCGATCTGGGCTGGACGGCGCCGGGGCTCCTGGTACCGGCATTCCAGGAAGTCATGGACGGCCTGGAGCCCGACGAGATTAGCGAACCATTCCCTACGCAGTTCGGCTGGCATATTGTACAGGTTGAGGACCGCAGGGTCCGTGACATTACCGATGAGCGACGCCGGGAGCGTATCGCCGAGCAGATCTATCAACGTAAAAGCCAGGAGGCGCTGGAGCAGTGGTTGCGGCGACTGCGTGAAGAGGCCTACGTGGAGTACCGCCTGGAGGGATGATGAGCGAGATACCGCGCGTTGCGGTCACCTGCGGCGAACCCGCCGGCATAGGATATGAACTCCTGGCCTTGGCCGCATCCAAGCCGCAAACAGCCGACCTGATCGCCATTGGCGACCCCGAACTTCTCCGGGAGCGCGCCGCGCTGTGCGGCGTAGACCTGGATCTGCGCCGATGGACACCGGACCAACCAGCCGCTCCGTCACCGGCCGGCACCCTCAAGTTCGACCCTGTCCCTCTGGCCCGGCCGGCGGAACCCGGCCGGCCCGATCCGGCCAACGCGGAGGCGGTCCTGGAGACGATCCGGCGGGGCACCCAGTACTGCGTCGACGGCACCTGCGACGCGTTGGCGACGGCGCCGATCCACAAGGGGGTCATCAACGACGCCGGCGTCCCCTTCTCCGGGCATACCGAGATGCTATCCGAACTCACCGGCGGCGCCATGCCGGTCATGATGCTAGTCGCCGGCGATCTGCGGGTGGCGCTGGCCACCACCCACATGCCGCTTCGCCAGGTGCCGGAAGCGCTGACCCCTCAGCGCCTGGAATCGATCATCATGGCCCTGCACAGCGACCTGATCGACAAGTTCGCCATCGCCACGCCGCGCATCGTGGTCACCGGCCTAAACCCCCATGCGGGAGAGGGCGGGCACCTGGGCCGGGAAGAGATCGACACCATTATTCCCGTACTGGAGCGGCTGCGGGAGACTCACATGCACCTGACCGGGCCGGTTCCGGCGGATACCGCCTTCACGCCCCAATCCTTACCCGGCACCGATGCCGTGCTGGCGATGTACCACGACCAAGGGCTGCCCGTGGTCAAGCATGTCGGGTTCGGGCGGGCGGTCAATGTGACCTTGGGGCTGCCGATCGTACGCACCTCCGTCGACCACGGGACGGCCTTCGATCTCGCCGGGACGTGCCGCGCCGACGGCGGCAGCCTGCAGGCGGCTATCGACCTGGCGGCGGACCTGGCAGTACGGCGGCTGCATCAGCAGCGGAACCGGTGAACAGCATCCGCCAACCGCGCGAACTCCTCTAGGGTCAACTCTTCGGCACGGCGGCGGGGATCGATCCCCGTCCGCTCGATGGCCTCGCCGGCCACCACCCCTTTCAGGCTGTTCCGCAACGTCTTCCGTCTGCCGCCGAAGGC